>CAJAQO010000315.1 GCA_903944085.1 uncultured Verrucomicrobia subdivision 3 bacterium | reverse complement strand
TTTCATGAATTCGAGGTTGCGCCGGTCGCAAACGGTTGTCCAGCACATTTGCTTGCCCCTGACAACGGCTGATTTCTTCTCGGCAAAGGCGGCAACCCGCTGTTTTCGGTGGAATTGCTGGGACGGGCCAACGGGTTTGGGCTGGCGCTGAAAGCGCCCAGGAAATTAGCCGGGGGCAAGCCGCCGGCGCCGCCCCCGGAAACGAGATCCCGGGTGGAACCCGCCCTGGCGCGGTGGCGGGTGCCCGGCGCGGCCTCCCGCCAAAAAACGGACTGGACAGGCCCCGCCCTGCGCCCGACAATCGCAAGCATGAAACCAGACCGGCGGAACCTGCCCAAGGCTAGGCTGCAAAGTCAGCCGCCGATGATCTGTTAGGCGGCATTACGCCATGAAATCGTTTATTCGCAACCTTACACCCCGTGGTGAGGTTTTTCTTGTCTTCGCGGTTTGGATTGGATTGGGCATTATCACGCGAAACATTATGGGGCATCTTATGCCTGGAGCTGCGCTACACGGCGAATTTAGCAACCTTGGCATGGTGGCCGTAACCATTTACCAATTATTATTGGCGCTGGTATTTCTCTACATCGGACGAATCCGTGGCTGGTCTTTTGCATCATTTGGTTTTCAGATTTCCTGGAAGTGGACCGGCCTGGGTGTGCTGTTGTTTGTGCCAGCGAAGTTGCTATATGTGTTGAGAAGGATGATCGTCAGCCCAAACACAGCAGGTTTGCTGGATGGACGGATTACACTTCCAATCATCATCATCAGTTCCATCATGTTTGGCATTTGCGAGGAGTTGATGGAGGTCGGTTACATTATCAAGGTGACCGAGAAATACGGTATGTGGTCGGCAGTTTTTATAAGTGCGCTCATCCGAGCGGTGATACACACCTACCAAGGACCGGCTGGAATGGCGTGTGCTTTTGTCATAGGCGTAACCTTTGGACTGGTTTATTGGCAGTTACGGCAGTTATGGCCGCTTATTGTAGCGCACATATTGATTGATATTATTGGAGATCTACAGTATGCGCACCAGGCAGCCTAACCAGACAGAATGAGAAGGCAGAGGCCCGGTGTCAGCGCCGGGCCAGAGGGCGGCAGCTTGCCGCCCGGAACAACCGCCCGCAGAAGGAAACGCTCAAATTGGATCATGGTGGGCTGCGTGGCGACACGGTTCCGCCGGGCTGGAAGCCTCGGCTCTACGTCAGCCAAGCTGGCTGACGCCACCATTCTCACACACGCTGTTTGGGGTGGAATTGCGTCCCGGCGGGACTTGGGCTGGCGCGGTGGCGGGTGCCCGGCGCCCGACAATCGCAAGCATGAAACCGGACCGGCGGAACCTGCCCAAGGCTAGGCTGCAAAGTCAGCCGCCGATGATCTGTTAGGCGGCTCGAATATCGCGTGAGGCTTGCAAGTTTGGTTTGTCAGAAGTATTTGTAGTGTGGCACTCAACAGCAAAATAGAAAGGTGAGTTTATGATTATTCAGGCACTAAAACGGACGGTCGTAGCCGACAAGAGCGTGGCACACTTTTGTCAGATTGTTTGTTCCATTGTCGCCGGCTTGGTGCTGGTGCTCGGAATTCGGAGGCTTGCAGGATTGGATCTTGACGAGGCACAGCTCTATTCGGCTATGACGGGCACGCTGTTTCTCACAGGTGTTTTCGTCATCCTTGGATTTCTTTGCCGTGCGTGGCGTAGAGCGGCCTAATGTAATGATAGGCTGCACCGTTCCCGACTTTCCCGCTTTCATTTCGCCAGCCCTTGAAGCCGCCACGGCGCCTCATCTTTTCATGCCAGCCAGCGGCGGGCAGCGGAGTGCCGGCCCTACCGTCCCAACCCCGGTCGGCAGGGTATTTCCGGTCAGAAACGTCAAAAACCGGGCATTTTACCCAAAATCACCCCGGCCAGCACCCTTGCTGTGAGGTCGCACCACCCTTGCTGGGCTTGAACAGCACCCTTGCTGTGAGGTCACATCACCCTTGCTGGGCTTGAACAGCATCCTTGCTGTGAGGTCGCACCACCCTTGCTGGGCTTAAACAGCACCCTTGCTGTGAGGTCGCACCACCCTTGCTGTCCTTGAACATCACTCTTGCTGTGAGGTCACATCACCCTTGCTGGGCTTGAACAGCACCCTTGCTGGACAGGCAAGGCAAGGGTGAGGTTTAAGCCCGGCATCCGTGCGGGTCGGGGAGAGCAACCCAGACGGTTGCGGCCAGTCAGGGTGCTGAACGCAGCCCGCCGCGAAGCGTTTTTCAGCCCATGACCAAGCCCGGCTCATACTTTGCATTAGCTGTTATGAAATCTTTAAGCAGGTATTGACGCAACCTTATAATTTAGTAGAATGGTCTCACCCATTAAAACTTCCAGTTGTCCGGCAACCGTTGTTTCGGGTCGGACGGCTTCGGAAAAACCAAAACCGCAACGCCAAAATAATATGCAGCCAAAACTGATTATTACGTTTGAAAAGTTGAGCTACCCGGACTTCGACACCAAAGGCGACTTCATCTATACCTCGCTGAAAAACAACCCTAACTTTCCCCAACCGTGGCCGGCCTATGTGACGCAACTGGCGGACCTCGGCACGGCGCAGGCCAATTACCACACGCTGTTCGAGGCCGCGCAGTCCGGCGATTCGGTGAAGATCAGCGAGCGCAATGACGCCCGCGACGTGCTCACCGGAATGTTAAAAGGGCTGGCCCCGTATCTCGAACTGGTCGCCGCCGGCAATGTGAGCAAACTGCAAACCACCGGCTACGACCTGCGCCACGACATTGTGCAGCCCACCAACGACGATCCCCTGCCCGCGCCGACGGGCTTCAACTTCGCGCGCGGCGATGTCAGTGGGACGATGGCGGCTTGGGCGGATAGCCTGACGGGCGCGGGCAGCTACATCCTCCAAATTTGCACCGGCGACCCGTCCGTGGAAGCGAACTGGACCACCAAGACGACTTCGCTCCATTGTTCGAACATCATCACCGACGGCTTTGTGCCGGGCAAAATCTACTATGCGCGGCTGTGCGGCATCGGCACGAACGGCCCCGGCGTGTGGGCGGTTTCGCCGGGCGTGATGGCGGTTTAGCGCCACGGTTTCATCCGCGCCATCAGGTTGCCAAGACCACGCCGGAGCCAGTCATGGTTCCGGCGATTTAGTTTTTCCGGCCTACGGCGTAGAAGGCCGTCCGCAGCGGTTTTAACCCGAACGCCGAAATGGAAATGGGAGCGCGCCCGCCCCGGGCGCAGTTTGCCGCGCCCTCGCGGAAAACCCGGGCGCACAGGAGAGTTTCAAGCGTCCAAGTCAGCGTCACGCGCAACCGCCGGCGGCGAGGGCGCCACCGGCTACGCCCGAGGCGGGCGTGCTCCCCAACTGCGGAATTCGGATTCAAGAACTGGCGCTGGTGTATCGCCGAACGGAGACGCGCCAGAACCATTCCGAAATTACAGCCCAAGCCAGGCCGACCCCGATCAGCAGCAGCCATGACGCCGGCGAACTGATTTTGTGCGCCAGCACGCGCACCGGCACGTTGCTTACCAGCAGCACCGGCAAGGCGAAGGTGAATACGGCCTTGAACGCGCCGCGAAACGCCTCGTCCGGCATCCGCGCGATGTTGAATAAATTATAGTAGCCCCAGACGATGCCCTGCGCCCGCACGGTCCAGAAACAGATCGTGGCGAGAATGAACATCAGTGAGTAGTGGATCAAAATTCCCACGACGCACAACGCGCTGAACCCGGCGATTTGCATGGCGGTCGGGTGCAGGCTTAATTTCGCGGCCGCAAAAATCATCACGCACAGGCCGAACAGGGCGTTGACGAACGCGCCGAGATCCACCACGCGGAGTGAGACGAGAAAGCGCGTGTTGACGGGCAGCAGCAGCAGGAAATCCATCTTGCCCGTGCGGACGAGTTCGGAGAGGTTGGTGCAGTTGGTCAGGAAAAAAGCCTGGTAAAGCTGCTGGATGAAATTGCTCGCGCCGACCAGCAAAACCATTTGCCACTTCGTCCAGGTGCCAACGGCGGCGGTCTGCGAAAACACGACGCTGACAAAGCTCAATTGCAGGCCGAACCATAAAAACTCGACCAAAATCCACAAAATGAAATTGCCCTTGAAGGACATTTCGCGCGCCACGGAATTTTTCCACAGCGCGGCATACAGGTGCAGATGGCGTTTCACATTCATGGCAACGAACGGGAGAAGCTTCCTCCGGCGGCCGGAACTTTTCAAGCCTTTGCGCGCGCCGGTGGGGTCCCGATTTGGAGTGCGGCGACATGTCGCCGTGTTCCAAAGCGCGGACATGTCCGCGCACTCCAAATCCAGACCCTGCCCGCGCGAAAGGGCGCGGCCAGGCCACCCGGCTGCCGCTGGCGGAACTTTCACCAGTGTCCTAATCCTAATCGTCATCGTAATCTTAATCGGTTCTTCGCTGTTTTCGGTGGAATTGATGAGGCGGGCCAACGGGTTTGGGCTGGCGCTGAAAGCGCCCAGGAAATTAGCCGGGGGCAAGCCGCCGGCGCCGCCCCCGGAAACGAGATCCCGGCTGGAACCCGCCCCGGCGGGGCGGCGGCAACCCGGCTCACGGTGCTTCCATCGTCCCTTCAGAGGGTGTTACGAAACTCACATGGCGAACCATTGATTTTATTGGTGAAAATGTTGTTAGTTGAATTTC
>CAJAQO010000314.1 GCA_903944085.1 uncultured Verrucomicrobia subdivision 3 bacterium | reverse complement strand
CCCTAGCGGGCTTTTCCTAAAATGGGAATCGTCCGCGGTCCCCTTGAAAATCCGCGCGTGGGACTGGCATTGATATTTCGTATCCGCCTGACCGGCCACATCAGATAAAAGTTGCCAAGCGCGTTTTGGTTAAAACGCAACGTCATCGGGACGTTCGCCGGCAAACCAGCTACCAGCCCCGATGACTCCTGCGTATTTGTTCCCCGGCAAATACTCCGGGAAACCGGCTGCGTCCGGTGGGCTTTCGCTCGGGACACTGCGGCAGTCCGTGGACTGGCGCACTCCGCCCGCTCGAAGCGGACAGGTTTTCACCCGCCCCCTCTCGAATCCCCCTCACACAACGGAACCCAATGTTGTTGTTGGCATTGTTCGGGTTGTTGTTGTTGCGATAGGCGCACCGCGAGTTGTTGGCGTTGTTGTTCCAATTGCCGCCGCGCAACACACGGTTGCCCGCGTTCCGGTCGCACCTAAAATGACCTTCAATTCCTTTCTGATTTTTTCAATCAGTGGTCCGCAGTCGGCCTGTGCCGCGTGTCCGCGCCAACTGTTCCAACGGCACAGCAAAGCGTCCTTGCTCAAATTGCCGCTCTTGTATTGTCGCGCATTCCAGCGCAACCGGCGCCGGGCATCCGCCACATTTTGGCGGCATAGCCGCCGCCGCCCCGGCCAGATTCTTTGTCCCAAAAAAGTCACGCCGTCCTTTGTGGGATAACTGCGCGACTTGCGTTCGTTCAAGTGCAGCCGGTGCTCCAGCAATCGCCCGACGATGGCCGTCCGCCATTCTGTGAGTTGAGCCTTGTCGTCGGCGAACAAGAGAAAATCATCCACATAACGCACATACCCCGAACACCGCAGCGTCTCCTTCACCCAATGATCAAACGCCGTCAGATAAACCCCGCCGAACCACTGACTGGTCAGATTGCCAATGGGTAAACCTGCCCGGCGCGTTGCCGCCTCCGCCAGGTCATCGCCGGGAAAAATCTGGCACACCGGCTCCTGCCGGTTGCTGCCGTCGACAATCTTGTCCAAGAGCCACAGCGTGTCGCGGCAGGCAATGGTCTGACGAATTGTCGTCTTCAATACCGCATGATCCATGCTCGGGAAAAATTTCCGCACATCACATTTCAGAACGTAATTGAACTTACAGCAAAACTGTTGCGCCCGCCGGATGGCCGAGTGCGTTCCCTTGCCGGCACGATTGGAATACAGGTCGAAAATCATCTTCCGCTCAAACAGCGGCATCACCACGTTGCACAACGCATGATGCACCACCCGGTCGCGGAACGGCGCGGCGCTGATCATCCGGCGTTTCGGGCGGGTGATGATGGTTTCGCGGTAGGAGCCGGGCGTGTAGGTTTGTGTCAAAAGTTCCCGGCGCAACTGCAATAACTCCGCCTCCAGATCCGTGCGGAAGCGGCCAATCGTATCCTGCATCCGCTTGCCGTGCTCCGCCCGCTGCGCCGCCAGCAGCAGATTTTCAAACGAGCAAATCTCCGCGTAAAGCCGATTATGCGTGATCAGGCCACGGCCCCCGGCGTGGCTCGCACGCCCGTAACTGATTTCAGCCAGCCGCCAATCATGCGGCCCACTTCATCCATCTTTTCGGCCAGCACGCCGTAGGTGTGATTGCTGAACAGCTTCAAGGCATTGGCCAGCCGCACCAGATGCCGTGCCACTTCCAGTTGCAGATTGGCCTCCAGCAGATGCCCGCGCTTGTCCCGGCTGTAGTAGGCCCGCAGACAATCCTCCTGCACGTCCAGCAGCTTTGTCTCAATCCGGTCGCCCAGCACGAACTTCTGGTCGCGCGGAAATTTGTTCAGTTGCGGGATCAAATAGACCAGCAGGTCTTGCAGTTTCGTCAAAATGTTGTCGCTATCGGCCATGTCAATTTACTCAAAAAAATTCCGCCGCTACGCGGGCTGGTTTTTGATTTAACCACGCCATTCAGCATGACGGCATGCGTTCTAATTCAAAAGGCTTAAAGCGTAAAAGAACAAAAACTAAAGCCCCCTCACACAACGGAACCCAAAGGCGTAGTTGGCAACGTCCGGGTTGACGTAGTTGCGACAGGCGCACCGCGAGTAGACGGCGACGCCGCTCCAAAGGCCGCCGCGCAACACACGGCCGCCCGATGCTGACCCTGCTCCCGTTGGGTTGTTTATGGTCGGCTGACCATACGGCGTGCCATACCAGTCCCCACACCATTCAAACACATTCCCCGCCATGTCGTATAACCCGTAGCCATTCACATCAAACGAACCCACCGGACTCGTCGCCGGACTCGTTCCTCCGATGCTGCCAATAGAGTTGTAACCGTTGGGACCTCGGTCATAGCTGAAGCTAGTGTTTGCTCCGTAGTAGTTGGCCAGATTTTCATCAATGATGTTGCCCCACGGAAACCGCCGCCCGCTCAACCCGCCCCGAGCGGCCTTCTCCCACTCCGCTTCCGTCGGCAAACGATAGCCGCTTGCAGTCCAGTTCACATAGACGGCATCCACATCCCCGGTTTTATAAACCTGCGTCAAATTCGCATCCGTATAATAGCACGGGGTCAGTCCCGATAACTGCGAGCGTGCATTGCACCACTTCACGCAGTCATACCAGTTCACCGTCTCTACCGGATAATTCGTCCCCTTGCCCCCGCCGGGACCGTCAAAACTATAACCGTAAAAGGTGGTCGCCGCGTTATACACCGTTTGCCACAAGCTAAAAGTGACCAGATTCACGTCCATCACAAACGCCGACACAAAAATGTTGGTGGGGATGGCATCGCTCTCGCCATCCAGCGTGTCGCCCATCGTGAACCAGCCCGCCGGAACCAACGCCATGCCCGCCGGCACTGTCACCGGTTGCAACCGAAAGAAGCCGGACGCACCCGAATTGGTTACCTGCCCCGCATTGACCGGGTAAGCCGTGCGCAGCGTGGCCCAGTTCGGCGCGGCCAGATTCGTGGTCGTCTGCAAAACGTAATTCGGGCTGTTCACCGGCCAGTAAAGCACGGATTGCCGGCCCGGCGCCGGGGCGATGCCCAGATTCGTCACTTGCGCCTTGGTTGAATGAACGCCAGCCAGCACGGCCAGCCCGATGAACAGGGATTGGAGTTTGGTTTTCATGGTTGTAGTTCCTGACACCCAAATTAAATACAATCAAATGGGGGGGGGGCAACTGTTTATTGCCAAGTTTACGGCAAGTTTTCCTCGGCGGGCAGGCTGGCTCCAGTTCTGGCCCGGACCCACATCGCTGGCGTGAACTGCTTGATCTGAGTAATTTTGGCGGCGGGCAAACGGGTAAACAAATCTTTCAGATAATCGAACGGGTTGATGCCGAGCCGCCGACAACTGCCCAGCAAAGTGTAAATCACGGCGCTGCGTTCCCCAGCTTCGGGATGGCCAATGAACATCCAATTGCGTTTTCCAAGGGCACTGGGCCTTATGCTGTTTTCGATTAAATTGTTGTCAATTTCAAGAATGCCGTCGGTGATAAATTGGTTCAAAGCCGTCCATCTTTTCAGCGTGTAATCAATCGCCTGTCCAAGCAGCCCTTGCGGCAAAGTCTTTCTCCGTATCAATTCCATCGCCCGGTGCAACCGATTTAATACTGGCTGCGATTGCCAAGTCCGCATCGCTTGCCGTAGTGCCGGTCCAGCCTTTTGCTCACGCAGATTCTTTTCCACCGCGTAAAGCTGACCAATCTGGCCCACAAACCAAGCCGCCAGTTTGGTCTCCGCCAACGCATCGTGGAATCCCCGACGAACGTGTGCCCAGCAGCCAACCAAAATCAGATCACCACCACGTGCTTTTGCTAAAGATTCATATGCCCCATAGCCATCGGTCTGGAGTTTGCCCCGGAAGTTTTTCAGAAATTCTTCCGGTCCTGCTCGCGCTCGGCTCACCCGCCATTCAAACAGCACATCGCTTTTTGGTCGGCTGTAAACCCAAAGATAACCTTGCTGGCTTTTGCCTTTCACATCCGGATCTAAATATCGAATTGGTGTTTCGTCGGCTTGGAGATAATTACCTGCAAGCAAATCTTCCCGAATCGCCCGATACACCGGTTTTAACAGTTCAGCGGCTTGTTCCACCCAGCAGCCCATAGTCTTGCGGCTCAGTTCCACCCCAAACTGTTGGCGGAACATCTTCTCCTGCCGGTAAAGCGGTTGGTGATATTCATATTTGCTGACCAGAATTTGCGCTAGCAAACCCGGTCCCACCATGCCCTGTTCAATCGGCTGGGGCGGCAGTGGGGCTAACGCAAAACGTTCCTGCTTTACGTAACGTGGGCGGATATAAACTCGTTTGATGATTTTGGGCGCGACCCAGTCCAGTTGGCTGGTGCGTTCTTCACTGATCTTTTTCCAGCCATCAGGCTGTGTTTGGACTTCCACCGGCTCAATCACGATCTCCTGCGTTTCCAATTTATCTTCGATCAGCATCCGCCGCACTGGATGAGTCGTGCCGTTGCGTGTAGCTGTCGTGGTCTTGGGCTCGGCTGTTGACAGCGTGATGACATTGGGCAGACCTTGCAGCAGCAGTTCGAGTTGCCGCTTGTCCAGACCTTCGTTGCGCTGACCGCCGAAGTAATGGCGGATATAGTGGTCGAGCTTTTGACGCAGAAGCCGGTTCTCTGTTTCCAATGCGACGACTCGGGCGCTCATCTCTTCCAACTTTTCAAGCAGCGTGGTGTCGGTGTTCATCAGCTCGCATTGATAGACACAGACCACAGAAAAAAGTTCATGCTGGCGAAAGATTTTTCAAATTATTTTAGCGGCGATACCAGTTCTTTTTTGAACGCACTTCCAGCCCATGAATCAGTGCGCTGAACTCCTCGCCACGCAAATCTATCTGGCCGCTTTCACTCACTGGCCAGGTGAAGCGACCTTGTTCCAATCTTTTTGCACAAACCCATAGACCAGACCCATCCCAGTAAAGCACTTTGATCCGGTTTTGCCGCCCATTGGTGAACACGAACAGGTGACCGGAGAGCGGATCACCTTTAAGCTGCTCCACGACCAGACTATGAAGTCGATTGAAGCTGCCGCGTAAATCTACGGGCGTGGTGGCGACAAGCACCCGCGTTGCGCTGGTGACACTCAGCATGGCAGTGATCGCAACAGTGTGGGCAAGGACTGCACATCCAAACCGTTTTGCAGCCGCACGATCCAGGCTTGCGGGCTGACAACTTCAACCGGCCAGCGTGGGGCTGGGTTGGGCAGCCGCATTTCTTGGAATTTCACCTTCGGCGGGACGGCTTTACGCTCTAGCCGCAACCATCGGTTCAAAGTGGAGAGACCAACGTTGTGTTGGCGCGCAAATTCGGATTGGGTTAATTGGCTTTGGTAAAACTTTGCAAGCAATCGCTGCCGCTGTTTAGAAGTTAAACGTCGCTGGCCGGTTTCAGTTTTTGATGTTTCCATCTGGCCATGGTCTCATAGGCCATCGGCGGAAACTAGGCGTGGACCGTCAGCCGCATACGTTCAAGCAGCGGTGCAATGGACTTGGCATCAAGGGTGTCACGTTGCACAGTTACCGTTACGCTTGGGCGGAACGGGCGAAGACCGCCGGTTATCCCGAACGTTTTGCGATGGAAAACCTGGGACATAACAGCAAAGCCGTGCATCGCGCCTACGCCCGCCGGGCGCAGGTGGAACTGCCGTCGTTAAGCGAATACGAGCGGCAGCGGAAACTCTTTGCCAACGGCGTAGGAATTGAACCAGTGGCGCAAGTCGTCACCGCGCAAGGAGGACATCATGCAACCCATGCAAATTAAAGCACTCGAACTGGAGCAGTCGGTGT
>CAJAQO010000313.1 GCA_903944085.1 uncultured Verrucomicrobia subdivision 3 bacterium | reverse complement strand
CCGTTGGTAAGATTCATTCCATTGGACTGCCATTTGTAAGAGATCGTTCCGGCCCCCAGGGCGGGAGCAATGGTGAATTGAGCCGACTGCCCCTGATAAACAGTGAGCGTCGCCGGCGTGGGTGCCTGAGTAAAGACTGGAGCGGGCGTTGACAAAACGGTCAGACTGCCCGAGCTGGTCGAGAAGGTGGACCCCGCTTGCTGCGGCCAACTGGCGGGGAAAGCGGTGGCATTCAGGCTCGCCAGCGTCGCTGCCGAATAGGTTCCAGGTGCCAGGAAGACGCCACTGACCGCCACACTTTCGAAGGTGTCATTTTGATGCAGGAACAGCCGTCCATTCAGGAACAGAATGGCATTGGGATCAATGACATTGTAGAGGGTTTCCAAGGCGCCGTTGGTCCCGACTATGATGGAATTGGTGCCTAGTGAATTGAGGCCGCTGCCCAGCAGAGCCCCTTGAGCCACATTCCACTGGCCGGAGAAGGTGTTGGTGGTGCCGGAGATGTTCAGATCGCTCGCAAAAGCCGTGTCCGGAGCGGTGAACTGAATTGTGCCGGCACCCGACAACTGGGCGGCGATATTCATGGGCCGGGGGCTGGAGCTTGGACTGACCTTGACCAGTTGCAGGCCGTTAAAGTCTGCCTCGGTGTTGGGACCCAAGTTCGGGCCGCCGGTGTTGGCCGCCGGATTGGCGGTATAGGAAAGATAGATGGTCCCGCCCGCCCCGACCATGATATTCTTGAACACCACATAATCATTGCCCTCAATGAACTGATTGAAACCATCAGATGTATTGTAAGTGCTATTGGTGACCGCCGCCGTCAAATCGCTGGACACCCAGAAAATCGTCCCACGGTTATGGTATGTCCCATAACCGCCGTTGCATCCATAAACATACAGCGTATAGGTTCCGGGCGGGACATTGTTTAGTGTGTCCGACTCCGTTCCGGCACTGGTGATGCCTTCATAGGCGGTTTCCAGGAAGGCGGGCGTCCCTTGGGTGCCATTCAACTCGCCCTTGCCGTTGGCGTTGTATACGAACTGCTCGGAACTGGAGAAAGTGACGGGGGACACAGTCACACCGTCGGCATTGGTCGCCGGCGGGGTGGTGCCGTTGTTGACCACAGAATTCCAATAGTTGTGACCGGGATCCGCATACGCGCCCTGGCCCACATAATTCTGCGAGGGGCCGTTGAAACTCCCGGTGGCGATGCCTGTCCCCGGCACGTCAAAGTTGATCGCCACGCCGGCCGGATCGCTGGCAATGAGCGAGTTGGTGGCCACGTTGATGGTGCCTTCAATAGTCACCAAGCCGTCGTTTCCATTGTCCATCTGGCCACCGTCCAGGGTCAGGTTTTGAAAAAACAATGTGGTGGCCGGGGCCTGATGAGCCAGCAGCAACTCGCCCGGGACGCCATTTGAATTAACGCCATCAATCGTCAGTTCCTCACCCGGAAACGACAGGCTCGTGGCGCTGTTGACCGTGCATAATTGCGCGCCGGGGAGAACCTCAAACGTGCTGCCCGGATATGACACCGCCGTGGCATACGCGGAAAGAGCGTCGCTCCAGACCGAGGCGGTGTTCCAATCCTGCCCAGCGGCCTCCCAGACCGACAGGGTGACGTCTTGAGAGTTCCCTGTCGTGGGCAGCACGGTCAGCAGCGATGGCGCACTGGTCGCGGGCGTCCCATAGCCACTGACGATCAGTTGGTAATTGTTGGCGTCCGCCGCGCCGAGATTCGCCACCGTCAAGGTCGGAGTCTGGCTGCCGAAGATGATGGATCCGCCGCTCGTGGTGCCATCGGTGAGATTGGCGTAAACCCCATTCCCCTGCGTGTCTGCCTGCCATTGATAAGATAGCGCACCCGATCCGCCCGCCAGGGCGGAGAACTGCACCGTAAAGCCCGGATAGGCGCTTTGTGCAATGGGCTGGACGGCAATGAATGGCACATAGTTCACTTTCCCGGAGGCGGCGTTGAAAAGATTGGTCAACTGGTTGAAGGAAAGTGCCTGGTTGAAGACCGCCACATCGTCAATGGCTCCCGGAAAAACGTTAGCACCGGTGGTGTCCCCAGGATCATCACCGATCATGGTGGCCGCCCGCGCCAAGTTTTGCGGGACATGCGCATAAGCATGGGTGGCTGAGGCCAAGCCGTTCGCGTTCATGATGCTGAGGGTGGCATTGGAGGCTGTCAGGGAGAGGGCCACAAACGACCACTGGCCGGCTGGCACCTCGAGTCCGGAGTTCCAATCGAAGGTTCCTGCATCCGCATCATTCCAAGTGTAGCCCAGCGTTGGCAGATTGTTTGCATCCAGCGTGGCACCGAAGCCGAAGCCAGCCACCGGGCTGGCATTGGTGTATCCGGCCGTGACATTGCGGCTGAACACAATCTGCTGCAGGGGGTTTTCCGCCCCGAGGGTCGGATTGACCCAAGCCGTAAGCGTCACGACATTGGTGTTTATATTCCACGGCGCGCTGATGCTGACGCCTTCGCTGGTATTTCCGGTGGTGAATTGCACGGCGGTGTTGGTGGAAGCAAATCCGGGGAAGCCCGTTGCCGCCATCGGGCCGGCGATCCCGTTGTAGCCGTTCTGCGCGTTCGTCCCATAAATGCCAGTATCCAAACCGGCATAGTCGTAGGCCTGGGCGGTTCCTGACGTGGCGTTGGTAATCTCGTTGAATTGATAGAAATAGAGCGGCATGGCGGCAATAACTGCCGCCTCATAAGATTCGCCGCTCGGCTGTTGAATAGTCAGCGCGACCGGGATCGTGTTAGTGGAAACCCCGTTGGTGCCCGTGACCCTCACCTGATAATTCCACTGATCCGCAGTCCCCACCTTGGCAACCATCAGTATACTGGTGGCCGAACCGGAGATGACCGAACCGCTGGTGGTCGTGCCGTCCTTGACGTTTACCCCGTTGGTCTGCCACTGGTAGGTAAGCGCTCCGCTCGGATTGGGACTGGCACCAACCGAAAAGTGGGCCGTTCCACCTTTGTAAATCTGTTGCGGAGACGGCTCACGGTAGATGGTGGGTGGGGCGCCGACGGGCAGATACTGGAGCTGTAGCCCGTTGAAGTCCCCCTCCGTATTGCCGACTATGCCGGTTGCATTGGGATTGGCAGTGTAGACGATGGTGATCGTCGCGCCCGCCCCCACAACAAGGTTCGAGAAAACCACATAGTTATTCCCCTGAATAAACGCAGTCCAACCGGCCGAAGTATTAACGGTGCTTAGACTGGTGGCGGTCGTCAAATCACTGGACACGGTGAAGGTCGCCCCGCGGTTGCAACGGCTGGTGCCGGTGCCACCATTGATGCCGTAGAGATACAAATTATAGTTACCGGCCGCCAGGTTGTTAAGATTGTTCGTCTTGATCGCCGAAGCGCTGGCATAGGAATAGTAGTATTCCAGCGCCCCCGGAGTTCCCGCGGTGAGGGTGCCGGTATAACCTTTATAGTGACCGGACTCCGCCTCGGTAAAGGTGATCGGACTGGGGGTGACGCCGTCCGACCAGGTATTCGGGGCCGTGGTGCCGTTGACCACAATCGGAATCCAATAATTTTCACCGGGCTGGCTGAGGGCACCCTGGCCGGAATAATTTGCCCCGCCAACACCACCTGGCACATCGAAGTTGATGACTTGGGCCAGCAGCCCCTGCGCGCATAATAGAAGGACGGTCGCCAAACTCAGGGCACGCCCATTTGGGTTCTTTAGAAATGCCCGCTGCGAAGTTTCTTTTATCTTCATAGGTTGAAAGGCTCTTTGGTTATTTGCTGGCTCATGCGAAGAATGCGCGCACATCCACAGGTTTGTTTCTTTCATGGGGGTTAATGGCGCTCAGGTTGTTGGTTTGTTGAGAGTTTGGTTGATGATTTGCCGCTAAAATTAAAATTTCAGGCCGACAGGCTATTACTTAATTCTGACCGGACCCGCTTTCGCCATGGCTTGTTTGGGCATTTTGGTTTCCTCGATTGTAGATTGGAACAAACTCCTGCCATATCACCTAAATAGGTGATTTTAAAGCGTCGATGAAATTGATGTCACGAAACGAGGGAGAAACCCGTCAATCAACATCCTCTGGTTTTTTCTTCCCATCTTGATTGTCAGCGTCCTTGCACGTTTTCCGTTTGGTCCCTCCGGCTCCTTGCTCTACAGTGACGATCATGTTCCACCGCAGGGCATTCAAAAATCCCGGAGCTGCCTCAGCTCGGCGGCCAGTAAGTTTTTTCCTGGCCTTTGAACGCGGGGCAACGCGACTTCGACAATGGCGACATCCCCTCTTTCGACTGGTCGTGCTTGGTCTGCTCTGGTTTCAGGGTGCGGCCACAGGGGCTCCAGAGCCGTCCCGGGAGGTCACCATCACCAACGCGTTGCAATTGCGTCAAGTGGCCGCCAGCGACGAATTGACCAGCCGCCCCGTCGCGTTGGAGGGCCTTGCGGTCTGGGTTGGTGACGCGCGGGACCAGTTCATTTTGCAAGATGATTCCGGCATGATGACCATCAGTCTAGACTTACATGGCCACCCTGCAGTCAAAACTGGACAGAACGTGCGCCTGCGCGCCCATTGTCTGGTGGGTCATGGCCAGGCGATCTGTGACGCGTTGGTCGACAATGATGGCATTCATGGCAGCCGCGAGAGATCCAACCGGGTGTTCCTTCCCCAAGGCTGGCATCCCCTCCGCTTGGAATGGTTTAATGGCGAGAAGCTGTCGGCGCTGGAAGTGGAGTGGATGGGGCCGGAATTGCCCCGCCAGCCCGTCGCCGACGCCGCGCTCCAGCGGCTCCCGCGCGATCCGGCTGGCGGCGGTATCCGGACGATTCCAGGCTTGAGTTACCGCTGTTACGAGGGCCAATGGAGTCGCCTGCCCGATTTTTCAAGGCTGCCGGTGAAGAAACAAGGGGTGTCCACCAATTTTGATATCGGTGTCCGCACCCGGATGGAACAAGTGGGTCTAGTGTTTGAGGGCGGCCTCAACGTGCCCCGGGATGGCGTTTTTACTTTTTGGATCAAATCCGACGACGGCAGCAAGTTTTTCATTGACGACCCCACCGTCCAATTGGACATCCTCGGGCCGGCGGAACCGCCGGCCAGCCAGGTTCTGCAAATTATTCCCGGTCAGCCGGTTTCGCCCGAACACTGTTTCCAATGGGCAGAAGCGGAGGGAACCGTCACGTTTGTCAATCCGCTACCCGAAGCCACTTTCCTGGAACTCAGCTCCCCCCAGGGGCGATTACAATTGGAGGTGGCCGAAGTGCCGACCGATTCCCTGCAGAGACTGCTGGGCTGCCGGATTCGGGGCATCGGAATTCTGCAACCCGTCTGGTCCGTGGTCCGCGTCAACGATTTTTCGATCCTAGTGCCCGGCGTGCGGCAGCTATCTGTCGTCGAAATACCCCACGGTCGCCAAGCTGATTATCCGATTACCTCCATCACCTCGCTGCCGGGGATCGCCCGCATACACCAGACGCCATTCCTGACTCGCGTTCAAGGCAACCTAGTCTCCAATTCCACCCGGTTCCCTTTCGCAATCACGGACCAGACGAACCGGTTGGCGGTCATGACCAGGCAATCCCTCCCATCGCTGGGCGCGGCGGTCGAGGCGCTGGGCTGGCTAACCCGGTCCGACGGCAATTGGATCATGGTCGGCACCTGCCTCCGGACACTGGCCTTGGAAACTAATACGTCGGCGGCACTGCCCCTGATCACTCAGGCGTTGCAGGCCAAGAACCTCGTTCGGGCGGAGGCCAACCGGGGCTTTCCCATCAAAATCCGGGGGGTGATCACCGCCCGCATTTTCCGTGGTTTTGCCATTCAGGACCCCACTTGGTCCATATTTATCAGATTGAACCCCGGTGCCAGTGTCCGAACGCCCAAGGTCGGCGAATGCTGGGAAATCACCGGCACCACCGTAATGGATTTCGCTCCCACCATCCAAGTTGACAAGGCGGTGTATCTAGCCAATGGGGTTCTGCCCGACCCGGTTCGGCCCGCTTGGGATGAATTGATCAACGGCAGTCTCGACACCCAATTTATCGAACTCCAAGGGGTAGTCACTGCCGTGGAAACAAACACGGTAGAGCTATTCACCCGCAGCGGCAAAATCAGACTACAGTTATACGATCTCGATCCGCAAAAGCTCCCCGGTTTGGAGGACGCGGTCGTTCGCCTGCGCGGCGTTATCAGTCCGGAGCGGGATGCCTCGCAACAGTTCGTGCTTAACGACCTGCGCCTGTTCAATTCAGCGATCAGCGTGGATGCACCCGCGCCCGCCCGCCCGTTTGCCGCTCCGCTGAAGCGGGTCGGGGATTTGTCGTTTTTTGACCCGCACGCCAGCGCCTTGCAAAGCATCCATCTTGCCGGCCAGGTGGTCCAGCAACGTCATGGAGAGTATTTTCTCATGGACGAATCCCGGGGCCTGCGCTTCCTGACCAAGACGCCCGCAGAACTTGAAAATGGCGACTTGGTGGAAATCGTCGGCTTTCCAGACTTGAACGGCTCTTCCCCCACCCTGCGCGAATGTCTGGTTCACTCCACCGGTCACACTGCGCTGCCGGTTGCCCGACAGTTATCCGGCAACGCGCTGCTGGATGCCAAATATGACGCCACCGTCGTGCAAATCCAGGCCAGCCTTGTGAACGCCAGTGTTAATTCCCATGAACAGGTCCTGGAATTGCAAGCAGGCAATCGCGGCTTCACGGCCCGCCTCGACAAAAAAGCCGGGATCGTGGCCGGCATTCTCCCGGGCAGCACGTTGGACCTGATCGGGGTTTACGCCGGCCAAGGCGGTGACTTTGCTGCGGGCCGGGGCGTGGACTCCTTCGACCTGCTCCTGAACTCGCCGGCCGATATTCATGTGCTGGCGCGCCCTTCTTGGTGGACTGTTGCGCACACCCTGACCGTGCTGGGCAGCCTGGTCTTGGTGATCCTCGTCACTTCCGGCTGGATTGTGGTATTACGCCGCCAGGTCGAAGAACGCACCCGGCGGCTGGCGGCAGAAATTCATCACCGCGAGCAAATCGAGCATCAGCGCGCGCTGGAGGCGGAACGCTCCCGGATCGCCCAAGACTTGCACGACGACCTGGGTGCCACCCTGACCCAAATCCGTTTTCTTTCCGCAGTGGAAAGCACCGATGCAACCGTGCCCAAGCCGACGCGCGACCGGTTTCGCCAAATGTCGGAAAAGTCCCTGCAAATGGTGGCGTCGCTGGATGAGATCGTTTGGGCGGTAAACCCCGCCAATGATTCTGTGCGCAGTCTGGCCGCCTATTTGCAGCATATGGCAGCGGAGTTCTTTCGCAGCACCTCCGTAAACTGCCGCTTTGACGTGGACCGGGCGCTGTCCGTGCAGCCACTAACCTCCGAAGTCCGGCACAACTTATACCTCGCCACCCGTGAGGCGCTGAACAATGTGGCCAAACATTCCCACGCCACCGAATTATGGTTGCGCATTCACTGGCGGGAAAAAAAACTTAGCATTGTCGTTGAGGACAATGGTTGCGGCTTTGCCCCGCCACCATCAGAGGGCGATCGCAACGGTCTGGCCAACATGCGCCGACGGATCGAGAAAATCGGTGGCAGTTTTGAGTGTGACACCCGGCGCAACTCTGGCACGATCTATCGAATTAAACTGTCCTTTGAATAGACCGGCGTTATGTTGACCAGTGTTGCCATTGTGGAGGATAACCGCGATTTCCGGACCACTCTCAAAAACTTCGTGGATGAAGCCCCCGGTTACCGATGCGTCCTTGCTTGCGATACTGCCGAGGAGGCCTTAAAGGCCATCCCCCGAGCCTTGCCGGACGTTGTCTTGATGGACATCCATTTGCCCAATATGTCCGGGGTGGCCTGCACTCGTCGGCTGAAGGAAATCTGCCCTTCCGTGCGCATTCTGATTCTGACCGTTTATGAGGACAACGAGCGGATCTTCGGCGCGCTCAGGGCCGGGGCCAGCGGCTACCTGCTCAAGCGCGCCGAGCCGGGCGAAATCATCCGCGCTATCAACGAGGTCAGGCTCGGCGGGGCGCCAATGAGCAGCCAGATTGCGAGCCGGGTGGTGGAATCTTTCCATGAAAACCCCCGCGCGCTGCCCGAGGAACAGAAACTCTCACCACGCGAGGAGGAAATTCTGGAGGAACTATCCAAAGGTTATACCACCAAGGAAATCGCCAGCCGCTTCTCCATCAGCGCCAACACCGTTCACACCCACATGCAGCACATCTATGACAAACTGCATGTTCGCTCAAAAACCGAAGCAATTTTAAAATTCCTTGGCTGATCCCAAGTTCCAAAAAAAATTCACCCAGCCGGGTTGGCCCGGCGGCTTTAAACCAGCATCGCCAAACCTAAGCCCAAGCTGCGGATTGGCGTTTTGGCTCGACTCGTGTGCAATAAATATCAGGTTGCACCAGCCGGTTATGCGCGCCGCGGTTAAAGTGAAATTTAATTCTGTATCTCCCTGACAAATTATTCCTGCCCGGAATGGTTTCACGACGCCAAGTGTCACCTTCGCCGCTAAAATATCGCCGTTAACGTAACGCGCGCGATCGCTGGGCAGCTAGGTCGAATCTGCGCAAAAAACGCCGACCAAGGCCGGAGCCGAAAATTTCCGGGGCGAACGGCGACGCCGCCCCGGTGAGGTTGAAAAAGTTTCCAGCGGTTTGCCGTCGCCGCCGCCGAAAAATTCAAGGCTAGTTATTTGTCTCAGATTGGACGCCGCGCCGCGCCGGGCGTTCAAAGAAAAACGCCGGCCATGTTGTCAAGGCCAGTGCAGGTAATAATGACGCGGATATATTTCCCCCCAACAGCGGTTCTCGTTGCAGTGCGTTAGAAAGCCGGCCCATTTAAGACATCGCATTTGTCTCGTGGGATATGGAACGGCGGTGTTTTTCTTTGGTTGCGGCCGCTTTCGGCTCGGCCGGTTTTATCGGCGGGGGAACATTGATGTCGAGCGCCGCACTCAAATCAATTTCATGCTCCTGCTCCTGCACGATGATTGCCCGCAAGGTCTCGCTCAATGCAAATTCCCCCATCGCCTCAGCCTGGCGGATGCGCTCGCGATACCGACCGACCGTGGTGCGCTCGTTTTCCAGATCCGCCCGCAGCATGGTGACCGGATCGTTGGAAGTTTTGACTGGCTTGGGCATCACGCACGGCATGCCGCCCAGATAATCAATCTGTTTGGCGATCTTGATAGCGTGCGCCAGTTCCTCGCCCGCATGCAGTTCCAATTCCCGCGCAATGTCCGTGTAAGCGGCGCCTTTGAGCACCTGGCTATAAACCGTGTAGGCGATGATCGCCTGATATTCACCGGCCAGATCCTCGTTCAATAACTGGATCATCTGTTCACGGGTGATGTTTACTGGGGTCGTGGTTTCTTTTGTCATAATGTTTTAAAAATTAATCTGTGGTTCCACGCATGCTGGTGTTTAGTCTTTCACGGCAAAGCCGATTTTGATGGTTACCGCCAGTGAAGTTCATAATTATTGCCATAGAACTCAAGCCGCCACCGTGGCAGCAGTGGCGGACTTCAAGAACAAACGTCGGCTCATGGCTGCGTCAAGTTGACTTGTTGGATTGAGCTGGGACATCTTGTCAAAAGCTGTGCGCATATTTTGTCTTGGGCCAGGTTGAGATTTTTCGAGTCTTGAGAATAGACTGCAACCGGGGACGTTTGGTATGGGGTATTCATCCCAGCTTGTATTCCTGAAGGCGGGCGGCTCAGAATTGGGATATTTGTGACGGGCATTTCGTCCGCCACGATCAAAGTCCGACGCGGCAGCCGTGGGCACTGAAGCCAGCGCCAAAGCTCGTCAGCCACCAGTCGCCTTTTTCATCAGGCGCTCCGTTGCGCAAGGCTCTTTCCAAGGCGAACAGCACCGAGGGGCTGCTCATGTTGCCGCACTCCCGCAAAACCTCTCGGCTGGCGCTAAGGTCAAAGCCGGGGCAGGATTTTTCAATCGCATCGAGCACGTCACGTCCGCCGACGTGCGCGATCATACGTGCGATGGGGCGGCTTCCGGGGCGGCGATGTTCGCCAGCCAGCAATTCTGCCACGGCGGCAGCCGCCAGTCCTGGCACCGAGGCATGGAGCAGGTTGCGTAGTTTGCCCTGGCGCATTTCGAACCGGATACGATCACGGTTTTCGGGCTGGTGCAGCGTGCTAAAACTGTCGCACCGCAGGCCGCTCGGCCCCGGCGTTCCGCGCCAGATGGTGGCGGCGGCCCCGTCGCCAAACAAACATGCGCTGACTAGCACACCGGGATCGTCATCCAAATAAAACGCTGCCGAACACACTTCCACCGCCACACACGCGACCACGGCCGACGGCTGCAATGCCAAAACGGCTTGTGCCGCCCGGAGACTGGGAATTGCGGCCCCACAACCCAGGCCCACCAAATCTTGCAAGAACGCATCGGTGCGCAGTTCGAGTTGCTCCGCAACATAGCTGGTCACCCCGGGACAGAGGTAGCCCGTGCAGGTGCAGATGAACAACGCGTCCACCTGACCGGCCATAAGGCCAGCTTGCGTCAAGGCAGCTGTCAGGGCGCGAGCAGCCAACCGGGGCGCTTCCCGTCGGAAGCCCTCATTGAGTTCGTCGGGCGTCAGTGAAAAGACGTGCTCAATGTCTGGCATCGCGAAATGCCGGGTCGCAATACCACTGTCATGGCGCAGGATGGCTTGCAGGGTAAGGACGGAGCGGCGATTGAGCCGCTGGCGCGCTTCGGATCGTTGCACGACGTTCCAACATTCAGCTTGAGTGTAAGCTGTTGGTGGAAGAGCAGTGGCGAGGGCTTGGAGATACATGGGCAGAGGTCAGAGTGATAGTTTATTCAGCCTGGTTAGTTAGCGTCAAAACCCCAGAGTTTTCCCGTTGCCATGGAATCATCCATTTCAACGTATTTTTTCAAAACCTCGGTCCGATACGCGGGCGAGATCGAAACGGCTTGTGCGGCAATCCGCTCGCAATAGCCGCAACTCTGGCAGTCCATGGAGGCGCAGTCACGTTTGCGAAAGCCCTCGAGAAAATTCTCCGGGATCTTCCGGGCCTCCACCCGGATCGGACACTCCGGCAAGGGCGAGAGCCAGCCTTGCAGACGGGCCAAATCCAGCATCGGCTTCAGTCGCAGCGGATTCACCTGCCTTGGCTTGAAGTAGTGACGAAGATTCCAGAAGGATTCTTTGCGAACCGGTTGCTTGAAGCCATACGACAGCATCAGTTCGGCCAGATTGCCATCAAACCGCCGCTCGCTATAAGCTTTGACGCGCCGCAATAGCTCCGCTGACGGAATTCCCCGTTCCAAAAGCTTGAAGGTTGTGTATCCCATCGCTTCATAGACCGCGAGGTCCTCCGGACGGATCCAGGCCGACTTGATGAACTGCGACGGATCGGCCAAACGCACCCGCGAACAGCGCATGAAGCAGTAGTCGATGAAGAGTGTGCTGCTATCGTCTGACGCATGGGCGAAACCGTTCTGATGATAGGTTTGCATCGGACAGTTCATGAGGCAGACGTGGTTCGCGATTAGTTCCAGGTCGCAACGGACCGCCTGACGGATGGCCGCCAGGCGGCGAAAGTTCCGGTTGATCGAGAAACTTTCCAAAACGATCGCATCCGCCCCGAGGTCTTCCCAGAAGCGGGCGCGCCGGGGCGTGTCCACCTGGGCATAAATTCCGACTCTGACCTTGAACTCGGGGAAACGGCGCTTGACCAGTTCCAGCAGAAAAGGAGTGGACACGGTGACCCGACGCACGCTCCATTCGCCCAGCTTGGCCAGTAGGTCCGTGACTTTTTTCTGCCAGGGGCGCGTCCATTCGCGGTTGCCGAAACAGGCACCGTTCAGCAGATAGTTGAAGGCAATGCCATGACGTTCGAGCAGCCGGATGTAATTCCGCAAATCAGTTTCCGAGAGCGGTGTCGCCAAATAGCGGGGGCGGCCACCGCTGACACCATCGGTGGGAAACTTGCCGTAAACTTCGTCCACCGGATAACCGGCAAGCTGCGGCACCAGTTCCGGGTCATAGTTCGCCGCCAGTGAAAACTTGGTCGCGCGGGGCGTATCACGAACGGTGGCCGGATCGGAACCGGTTGTTTTCATAAAATATTAAGCCGGAAATATGTCGCTTTTGCACGCCGCGAACAATGGGGTGAACACCCCATAAATTGAAACCGTTGAAATTCCGGAAAGCAGTCGCAACGCGTTGTTGAAGGCTGACAACTTGATTCGGTAAAATGAATGATTTATGGATAAAGGGGTGTTCCAGCGAGACACGCGAAGACGCTCGACAGCAATGGTCTCCAGCAACGGATTCACCGCCGAGGTCGGCCCTTCGAGCACTTGCAGGAAGGAGCCTTGGTGATAAAGCAGCATCCCCGTCACATCGAGCTGCTCGCGCAAGCCGCAACAATTCCCGCAGTTCAGCCGGGGTGAATAGGTTCTTGGCCGCGCTTACATAAATGAGCTGGATCAGTTTCATGTTTCAAATGAAAAATTTACGATATTTCTTGGCTTTGTTAACCGGCAACTCGCCATCATTTTTTGGCGGAAGCCGCCTGTTGCAACACACGATGCACGGTTTCGCCCAAAGTTCGGGGGGTGCTCGGCTTACTCAATAATTCCCGAAAGCCCAGCTCGCGGACTTTCGTGGGCGTCATCACACCGCTATAGCCAGTCGTAATGATGATGGGCAGATTCGGTTGCAATTGGAGCAGCTGGACCCCCAGTTTGGCGCCATCCATGCCGGACATGGTCAAGTCGGTGATGACCAAGTTAAACTTCGCCGGCTGATCCCGCACCGCAGTGATGGCTTCGAGCGGGTTGGTTTGCGTGGTCACGACATAGCCCAGCCGGAGCTTCCTCGGAAAAATGGCCAGTGGCCGAATGGCAGACCTGCAAATAATTATCCCCTAAACCGCCGCTACCGAGAAAACGATTCTTGCGGGCAAAGCGGGACCAGGCCGCATTGACTTCCACAATTGTCCCGTGCTCATCCAGAATTGCGATGTGCGAGGACAGAGCATTCAGAGTTGATTGCAGGAAACGTTTTGATTCTAACAACTCGGCGGCCGAGCGTTTGCGCTCCGAAATGTCACGAGCCGTTTTCGACACGCCAATGACTTTCCCGCTGGGATCCTTGATCGCTGACGCTGTGACCGAGACGTCAATCAACCGCCCGTCCTTCGTCCGGCGCATCGTCTCGATGTGATTCAATTTTTCGCCGGCCTTGATTCGCTCCAGCGTCTCCTTTTCCTCCGCCTGCCGCTCGGCTGGAATGATCCGCGAAATGGGCCTCCCGATCATTTCGTCGGCCGCATAGCCTTAAATCTTTTCCGCGCCCTGATTCCAACTGGTGAAGATGCTATTTAGGTCCACGCCGAAAATGGCGTCATCCGAAGATTCGACAATGGACGCCAGCAGGGCTGAAGTGGTTTCCGCCGCTTTGCGTTTGGTGATATCGCGGATGTTGCATTGGATGACTTGTTTGTCGCCGGCGCGATAGACGTTGCTCACAAACTCCACGGCGATGTCGCGGCCAGCCTTCGTTTTCAGCGGTAAGTCTGCGTAGCGGACATAGCCGTCCTTTTGCAACCGCTCCAGCATGGCTTGGTTGGAAACCACATCCTTGAACGGGCTGAGTTCCCCGACCGTTTTGCCAAGCATTTCAGCGCGTGAAAATCCCAGCAGTTTGGTCAGAAACGGATTGGCATCGTTGATGCGTCCCGTCTCCACGTCCAAAATTAAAATACCATCCTGCGCCGCCTCAAACAACCGCCGGCAACTCAGTTCGGAAACGCCAAGAGCCAGTTCTATGATCTGGGTATTGGCCTGCTTGATATGCGTCTCCGTCTGCGCCGCGCGCGTCTTCTCTTGCTCAATCTGTGTTTCTGCCTGCGCCGCGCGTGTCTTGGTCTGCGCGGATTCCGTCGCCGCCTGAGCCGTCCGGGTGCTGGCTTGCTCGGAATGCGTGGCGGCCTGGGTGGTGCGCGTGCTGGCTTGTTCGGCATGGGTCTCAGCCTGCGTCGCCCGCGTGGCAGCTTGTTCAGTTTGAGTCTTTGCCTGTCCCCTCACTTTCCAGGAGAATTGCCCCCGTGGAACCGCCCGAATAAGCGAGACGACATCACCGATATAAACTATGCACCGAATCCTGCTGTGAGAGCATGAAGCGGGTTACCCAACCGTTCTTCAAGCGTTCCATTTCGCCATCAAGGACGGGTGCAGTGATGCGGTCCCCCGGTGAGAGTGTGGCCATGCGGGTAATGCAGGCGTTCAAATCGCGAAAACTCGCAGTCCACTTCGCCGCCGGTGATTGGGCAAACTTCAAGAACGCGTCACGCACATCCTTGCTCACAGTGACATGCTGGCTGCTCTTGCGGGCAAATTGTTCCAACTCGTAATCCAGATTGGGTTCGATGTCCTCCGGCCGTTGGCGCAACCCCGGCAGATGAAAAGTCCACAGGTTGGTCCGCGCCAGCAGATCTTCACGAAAGCGGCCTTCCCGGACGGAGAGTTGCAGGTCGCGGTTGGTGCCGGCGACCAATTGAAAATTACTGCTGACCTCGCGGTCGCCGCGGAAGGACAAAAAGCGCTTTTCTTCCAGCGCCCGAAGCAGCATCGCCTGTTCGTCCAGACCCAACTCACCGATCTCGTCCAGGAAAAGCAACCCGCCATCGGCGGCGCGCAACAAGCCGGGCCGATCTTTGACGGCTCCGGTAAATGCGCCTTTGACATGCACGACAGCGTGCAGAAATATCACGACGCGCTTGAACAGGCCGGCATCAAAACGGTTTTCTACGAATCGCCCGGCACGGCGCGCGAATGGCTGACGCGGCGGCGGGATTTGAAGGAGTTTGCCCCGCTACTTTTCCGCTGAACGGAAGAAACTATAAGCTTTACCAGCGTATGAGCGTTCAAGAAAATAAACGTCAACAACTGCTGAATTCGCAACTCGTGAAAAAACTTAAAATACTGACCGCCGTCCTTTCCAGCCTGCTTTCCTTGGCGGCGCAAGCGGTAGACATTTCCGGCCAGTGGCGCGCGGAAATTGATACGCAAATCGGCCGGCAAAAATATCTCTACACGTTCAAGGTCGAAGGCGAAAAACTGACGGGCATGGCAAATGCGCAGGTGAACGGCGAGAAACGCGAAGCCGAATTGCTGGAAGGCAAAATTGCGGGCGACACGGTGACTTTCGCAGAAATGATCAAGTTTCAGGAAAGCGACATTCGCATCGAATACACCGGCAAGATCGGCACCAACGAGATCAAGTTTGCTCGCCACGTCGGCGACTTTGCCACCGAGGAGTTTTTGGCCAAGCGGGTCGCCATCACCAATGCTTCAGTTGTCTCCAACACCGCCGCCGAACATCCTGACAACCGAGGTGGCGGGCGCGGTTTTGGCGGACCCATCGTGCTGAACGCGGACGACAAACCGGCGTTTGCCGATGCGCCCCCCGGATTCGACGTCGCGCGCGACGGTATCGCTCACGGTCAGGAGGAATTGATCGAATATAATTCAAAGACCGTCGGCACCCGGCGCAAGATGACGGTTTATACGCCGCCGGGTTATTCCAAGGACAAAAAGTATCCCGTGCTGTATTTGCTTCATGGCATCGGCGGCGATGAGACGGAATGGCAGCGCTTCGTCGCGCCGAACATCCTTCTCGACAACCTGTTCGCCGATGGAAAAGTCGTGCCGATGATCGTCGTCATGCCCAACGGTCGCGCGCAGAAAAACGACAATGCCGAAGGTGATATTTTCAAAGCCGGTCCGGCCTTTGCCAATTTTGAGCGGGACCTCTTGGACGATGTCATTCCCGCCATTGAAGCGCGTTACGCGGCTTCAACGCATCGCCAAGACCGCGCGCTTGCCGGACTTTCAATGGGAGGCGGTCAGTCGCTGAACTTCGGACTCTCGCACCTTGACTCATTTGCATGGGTTGGTTCATTTTCCTGCGCGCCCAACACCAAGCCGCCGGCGGAACTGGTGCCGGATCCCGTCCTCGTCACACAGAAGCTTAAATTACTCTGGCTTTCCGCCGGCAACCAGGACGGTCTCATTCGCATTAGCCAGGGTGTTCATGCTTATCTCAAAGAGAAAAATGTGCCGCACATTTGGAACGTGGACGGCAATGCCCACAACACACCGGAATGGAAAAACAATCTGTATTGGTTCTCGCAACAACTCTTCAAATGAAAACTACACTGCTAACCTTGGCCCTCGTCACCGCCTGCGCTTCCGCGTTTGCGGCCAGGGACAGTTCCATCCCGCATCTTGAAACGCGCCACGGTGTCCGCCAATTGATCGTGGACGGCCAGCCATTTTTGATTCTCGGTGGCGAACTGCACAACTCCAGTTCGTCGAGCCGACAATACATGAAG
Organism: uncultured Verrucomicrobia subdivision 3 bacterium; assembly: GCA_903944085.1. GTDB lineage: Bacteria > Verrucomicrobiota > Verrucomicrobiia > Limisphaerales > UBA11358 > UBA11358. Next base: position 12,581 of record CAJAQO010000313.1, on the reverse strand, counting down.
CGCGTCTGGCCGCAGCTTGTGGAGAAAAAACTCAACACCGTCATCGGCGCCGTTTCTTGGGAACTCATCGAGCCGCAGGAAGGCCAATTTGATTTCACGGCGGTGGATGACTTCATCACGGACGCCCGGCAGAATCATATCAAGGTGGTTTTCCTTTGGTTCGGAAGTTGGAAGAACGGACTTTCTTCCTATCAACCTTGCTGGGTTAAGACGGATTCCAAGCGCTTTCCCTGGGTGAAAAACAGCGCCGGTAAGACGCTGGATATTCTCTCGACCTTCAGCGACGCCACGCGGGATGCGGATGCGAAAGCCTTCGCCGCCTTGATGCGCCACATCCGGCAATTTGATGGCAAGGAACACACGGTGCTGATGATGCAGGTGGAAAATGAAGTTGGCATCCGCGACGATTCGCGGGATCGCTGCGCCGCCGCGAATTCCGCCTACGCCGCGCCGGTGCCAAAAGATTTGATGAATTATCTCGTGCAGCACAAGGCCACGCTTGCTCCGGAATTACTCGCAGTCTGGGCGGCCAACGGCAACAAAACTTCCGGCACTTGGGAAGAAGTGTTTGGTGCGGGCAAGCCCGCATCGGTTCAACTCTATGGCCCCGACCTGACCGACGAGAAAAAGAATATTTATTGGCGGCAGGTGAACTGGGCGTCGGATGAATTTTTCATGGCCTGGCGCTACTCGACCTATATCAACAAAGTCGCGGCCGCCGGCAAGGCGGAATATAACATCCCGATGTATTGCAATGCGTGGCTGCAACAGCCCGGCTGTCCGCGCCCTGGCGAATATCCCAGCGGCGGCCCGGTGCCGCAGGTGCATGACCTCTGGCGGTTCGGCGCGCCGAACATAGATTTCCTGTCGCCGGATCTTTACATCCCGCAATTCGACGAGACCTGCGAACGCTACACGCGCAACGGCAATCCACTCTTCATTCCTGAAGCCAACACCGGCGGCGAGGCCGCAGCCCACGCGCTCACCGCGCTATTAAAATTCAACGGCATTGGTTTTTCGCCGTTTGGCATTGATGGCTTTGGTGGTTTTCGTCGGCCATCGCAAGATACCAATTCAACTCCGTCCGTGCCGCCGCCGGATTCGCTGGCGCAGACATACGCCATTTTGGATTATCTGGCTCCGGCGATTCTCGCCAATCAGGGCAAACAGACGATTGCTTTTTTGCAACCGACCGATGACATCAATGCGCCGCCGCAAGAATTAAAACTTGGCGACTATACGGTATCCGTCGGACCGCTGACAAACAATGGCTTCGGCGGTCGCGGCGGCTTTGGCGGCATTCGTGGTTTCGGTGGCGGGGTGAGTGTCACCAATGTTTCGCCGGCGCGCTTCGTCATCCACACCAGTCCCGGCGCGTATGTTTTCGTGGGTGGTCCGGCCAGCGTTACGTTCACGCCGAATATAACCAACCCCGGCAACGTGGTGCTGGGGAGCTTTGATGAAAGCTCGCTGGTGGATGGCTATTGGTTGCCGGGCCGCCGGTTGAACGGCGACGAAACCGATCACAACCGCCGCTGGCAAAACCTGCGTGCATTCGGCATCTATCGCTACACCGTGTTTCAGCGGGAATGAAATCTGATCAAAGGAGTTTGATATGCGGGCAAATATTTTTCTGATTCATAAGCAGACGTTCGGCGGATTATTTTGCGCGCTGACGCTGCTGGCAGTGTCCGCCGTTCCGGCCCGGGCGCTGGATGGCATGATTGGCATTCACGATCCATCCACCGTCATCCAATGCGAGGGAAATTATTACGTCTTCGGCACCGGGCGCGGCATTTCGGTGCTGACATCCAGCAACGGTTTCAACTGGCAGCGCGGCGGGCGGGTGTTTGATCGCGTGCCGGATTCGGTGAGACAGTTTTGCTCGAAAAACGACGGTCAGAGCGTGTGGGCGCCGGACATCATCGAGTTGAACGGCGAATACTATTTGTATTATTCGATTTCGAGCTGGGGGCAGTTTGTGTCGGCGGTCGGCCTGTTGACTAATCCAACGCTCGACACTAACGCGCCGAATTACCATTGGACGGATCGCGGCATGATCGTTCATTCCAGCGAGGGCGAAGACTTGAATGCGATTGATCCCGGCGTTTGCCTCGCGCCTGACGGCACGCTGTGGATTTGTTATGGCTCCTATCATGGCAACATTGAACTGGTGGAACTCGATCCCAAAACCGGGCTGCGCATCGCCACCAATTCGCCGGTCACGATCATCGCCAATCAAAGCGAGGCTTCGGACATTATTTTTCACGACGGCTATTTTTATCTCTTAGTAAATCACGGAAGCTGCTGCCAGAGCAGCAACAGCACCTACAATATCCGCGTCGGGCGCTCGCCAAAAATCACCGGCCCGTATTTCGACCGCTTTGGCGAACCGATGACACAGGGCGGCGGCACGCTGTTCCTCGCGGCGCAGGGCAATGACATCGGACCGGGACATTTTGGCCGGCTGCTGGACGATGGCGTGGAAAAATTCAGTTGCCATTACGAAGCGGAAATCGGCCGCGCGGGGCAATCCATTTTGGATATTCGCCCATTGCTCTGGACGGCGGACGGTTGGCCGCTGCCGGGAGAAAATGTCCGCGCAGGCACTTATCAAATCCGTTCGCAGCGCACCGGCACGATTTTGCAGGCCTCCACCAATGCCGTCGAAACCGCGCGCTATCTCGTCCACGAAAATCAGAAGTGGATCGTTGCGCCTGCCGGTGCTGGTTTTTACAAAATCACCAGCGCGGCGGGTGAAAATGTTCTGACAGCGGCGGACGGAACGGCGATGCTTGCGCCATTCACCGGCGAGGACAGCCAGCTTTGGAAGATAGACCAGCTTGCCGACGGCAGTTATCGCCTGACATCGAAGGGCGGCAAGCAGGCGCTCACCGCGACGGTCAAAGTAAAACCAGGCAACGGTGTCACCTTGGAAAAATTCACCGGGGACGACAGCCAGCGTTGGGTGATTGCCACGCCTTGAATAATGGCGTGAAAAACCTGAAACCAAACAACCATGCAAACCAATTCCATGAAAACAATAATCAAGTCACTTGGAGTAATTTATTTAAGCATCGGCGTCTCGACTTTCGCCGCCAATAAGACCTTCATTGATTATTTTCTACCGACGCCGATTGTCGGCGCGCTGACCACCAACACTTGGGGCGCTGCCGGCATTCTTCCGCGCGATCCGCAGAACGGCTTGGAAGATCAAAGCTTGAAAGATCTACCGTTGGCAACCGCCAGCGCTCAACAGGATGCCTCTGCGAAGAAATGGTATTATTGGGACGGGCAGATCATCAAGTCGCCCGCAGGCAAATTTTATATGTTCGCCAGCCGCTGGGACCAGGCCAGAGGTCACGGTGGGTGGGGCGGTTCGTCGGCGGTGTATGCGGTGAGCGATAATCTCTTCGGGCCTTATGTTGACAAAGGACTGGTCTGGCCCGACGTGGTCAATGGAGTGGCGGGCCGGGGACATAACGTGACGGCGCTGGTGCTGCCGGACGGACGCTATGCCGTGCTGATTAGTGAGACCCGGCCAGGCAGCATCTATATTTCCAAGTCGCTGGATGGTCCCTGGGAGTTTCAAGGTTCCATTACTTTTTCCACCAATGAATTCAGAGGCAACACCCGGAGACTCGGTTCCAACATGAGCATCATGGTCCGGCCAGACGGCAATTTCGAAATTGTGCAACGGTCGGGACTGATTTTAATTAGCACCAACGGCGTCATGGGGCCTTATGCGGTTCAAGGGCCGAGCGCTTATTCAATGGTTCCGGAGCTTCACCCGATGCGGACACTGGAAGATCCAGTGGTGTGGTTTAGCGGCGGTTTGTTTCACATCGTGGTCAACGACTGGAGCACGCGCAAGGCCTATCACATCACTTCGGTGGACGGCATTCAGGGCTGGAAATTTGGCGGACTGGCTTACGACCCAACAACGGACTTTGTGCGCTACACGGATGGAACCATTAACCATTGGAATAAAATGGAGCGGCCCGGCGTGTATATTGAAAACGGCCACGTCGCGGCAGTCACTTTGGCCAGTATTGATATTTCCAAAGAGGATGATCATGGAAACGAACCGCATGGCAGCAAGGTCGTAGTAATTCCGTTCGACGGCGCGGCCTTGAACCGCGATTTGCAAAACGCCGACGCCGCCGCAAAGAAATAATTCCGAAAATTTCAGACCGGTTCAAAGGCCACCTTATGAAAACAATTTTACACCGCGCGCGCCGATTGGGTTCACTTGTGTTGCTTGCCTGCGCCAGCGCATTGCTCGCGCAAAATCCATCGCTGGCTATCAGTTCATCTGCCCGCGAGCAGTTGTCGCTCGACCGCGGATGGTTGTTTCACGAAGGCGACATTCCGTTTCCGGTCATCAGCGGCCACCGGCAATCTTACAACAACGCCAAGGCCGGCACTTCCTGGGGCGCGGCGGCGCCGGACTTTGATGACTCGTCGTGGAAACAAGTTGATCTTCCGCATGACTGGGCGGTTGACCAGCCTTTCGATCAGAACGCGAACATCTCGCAAGGCTATCGCGCTCGCGGCATCTCGCCGGGTGGCCAACGCTCCCTGTTCGGCGTCAGCGTCGCCCTCAGCGAAGCCGAAGTGCATTGGCGAGGCTTCTTCCAAAGCCTGGTCCAGCGCGGCCTCTGCGGCGGCCAGTTCATCGTCAGCGACGACCATCCCGGCATGGCGGCCGCGCGCAAAGCCATCTTTGGGGCCGTCCCGTGGCAGCGCTGCCAGTTCCACCTCCAGCAGAACGCCCAGGCGCATGTGCCCCGGCTTGAGCAACGGAAGGATGTCGCCCGCGTCTTCCCCAATGAAGCCTCCCTCCTGCGGCTGGTCTCGGCCCTCTTGGCCGAAACCAGCGACGAATGGGAATTGGGGAAAATTTACCTCAACATGGAATGCCAAAACTCACCCTCAGTTTGAACTCGCCAAATTTACAGACAAAAAAATTGCGCGGGCTTGAATAGAATAAATTAAAAGTATTAATAATGTATGCCGTTGCCTTCATATTGACAGTCCTGTTCTGGGGCGGCGTCATTCAGTCTCATGCCGAACCGCTACCCAATGGGTCCGCGAAAGTTCCTGGAATGGCGAAACCACAGCCCAATGGCGCACCAGCGCTGACCGATGTTCTCAGGATTGTGCAGAATCCCGTCGGCCGGCAACTTCAATCGGCCTTTATCTGGACAGACGTTGCGGCAACCGGGAACAAACCGGGCGTGGCGGTCGGATTCCGTAAAAGTTTCAATCTGGAACGGATTCCCGCCAGCGCGAGCCTGCGACTTTTCGCCGATGCCCGTTATATCCTGTGGGTGAATGGAACCTATGTGGAGCGCGGGCCGGCACGATTCCAGCCCAACGGGCCCGAATACGACGCGGTGGAGATCGCGACTTTTTTGCAGGCCGGAAAAAACAGCGTTGCCTTCCTGTGTATTGGAAACCTCTCCGGCGGCAAGGTGATGAGACATCGGCTGGGTTTGACTGCGACACTTCAAATTGGGAAGCGGACGCTCTGGTCCACTGACGAATCATGGAAATGGACGGATGCCACCCGCTTCCACGCCGTGAGTGCAAGTTGGCCGAATCTGGGTGAAACCTTGGTGGACGCCTCGGTGGAAGACGGCGACTGGACGCAGCCCAGTTACGATGATTCCAAATGGCAAACCGCAGTCAAAATCTCCGGGAACTTGTGGGGGCCGTTGACGGCACGGCGGATTCCGCGTTTACGGGAAACCCTCGTGCCGGTGCATTTTGCCAACGGCATGACGCTGCCGGTCACGCTCAAGGCCGGAGAGCGGCTGGATTTTACTGCTGACCGGATTGTCCAAGCCTACCCATGGCTTACTTTTAATGCGGAGGCAGGCACTGAGTTTAAGCTTGAACCCTATGATGTCACTTATGTGGCCAAAGCCGGACCTCAAAGTTATTTCACCATTGATACTCGCGGCATCATGCAAGGCGCGGTTGTGGTCAGCAAAGGACAGGTGACAATCACCGGGTTTAAACTGGTCGAACGGCTCTATCCGTTTGATTGCCTGGCTGCCTTCACCAGTTCTGATCCATTTCTGAACCGGCTTTGGGAGATGTGCGCCCGCTCCTGTCAGGTTCTCAGTGAAGATTCCTATGTGGACTGCGCCGACCGCGAACGCGTGGAATGGATGGATGACACACCGCCAGGCTACGACATCACGCGCACGGCGATGGCCGTGACTGGCAGCGACGGCCACACCAACTATGGAGATCCGAGACTGCTGGGCGAGCTGATCCGGCGCACGGCGCTCACGCTCCAGCCTGAAGGCTGGGTAAAGGCTCATACTTGTTCCGACCGCTACGATATCCACGCCAAGATGGAAGACCGGGCCTGTGACTGGGTCGAGGGCGTGCGCCTTTACGAAGAGGCCACCGGCGACAAGGATGCGGTGCGGGAAATTTGGCCGGCATTGGTGACCCAGATGGATTACTTTCTGGAGCGTCGCACCGAACGGGGTCTGGTGCGCGCCCGCGATTGGGTGGTCTGGGGCAATCCGGTCGGCTATTTTACTGGTGAGGGGACGACGCTGAATGTCTTTGTTTGCCGCGCCTTGCAGGATGCGGCCAAGCTGGGGGCACTCATCGGAGAACGGACCGACAGCCGCCGTTTTTCCAAAGCGGCTGCCGATTTGAAACAGGCCATCAACACCGTGCTCTGGGACGAAACGGCGGGAACCTATTACGCGGGATACTTTACGGATGCGGACATTAAGGAATCAGAGCGCCAGTTTTACCTATCTCACACCAACAACCTTGCCGCCCCAACGCTCCATGCCAGCGTCTTTGCGCTGGACCGCGGCGTCGTTCCGGCAGAGCGTCGCGAGCGAGTGGTGCGGGCCATGTTGGAACAAGATGCCGCCGGTGGAGCGCAAGTGATGACCTATTATTATCTGGCCAAACAACTCTTTGAATTGGATGACCCGATTCATGATCAACGAGTGCTCGATCTCTTCCGCACCAGGTGGCAGGCGATGGTGGCTTCCCCGTGGCAATGTTCATGGGAGGATTTGGACGGCGGTTCCAAAGCGCATATCTACGGGATGTATCCCGGATATTTTCTAAATGCCTATGTGCTGGGAGTCCGCCGCGATGCGCCGGTGGCCGCGAAGGAATTGCGTATCGATCCGCATTTAACCGATCTGTCCTATGCCAAGGGAATCGTCGTCACGGAATATGGGCCGGTGCCGGTCGCTTGGGAAAAAAACGGATTGGAATTAAAGCTCACCATGACGATTCCGCCGGGAATAAAAACCACGTTAGGCCTGCCATATCGTGCCGGTCACGAGCGCATCTTTCTGGATGGCCAATATGTGAAAGGAAGCCATCAAGGGAACCGTTTGGAAATCCCGGTCCGCGCCGGTAACCATCAGGCAAATTATTAAAGAAAACAGCAATAGATTGCCGTTTTGACAATTACCTCTTGCGACAAGACACCAACGAAATGACAAAAACAATTCGACTCATCGCTGTTGCATTGATTGGCCTTGTGCTGACTGCCGCCGCCGCGCCCGCCGATCCGCTGGAAGCCGGTTTTCTCAATCCGCCGGAATCCGCGAAACCGCAAACGTGGTGGCATTGGATGGATGGCTACGTGACCAAGCCAGGCGGCGGCCGAAGGATGGTGCAAGTCCACACCGAACCTGGGGACATCAGCTTGGAAGCCGGTATCTACCAATCTTGGTAATGGTGGCCCGACCACCAATTCACTGGCATTCACTTCTGGCGCGACCAACATGTTCACCCGCTGCAAGGTGCAAGGCTTGTCGATGACGATTCACGCCATTGGCGACTCCACGGTTCAAATATGGCCGACATGGAACTACCCCAAAGCGGGCTGGGGCCAGGTCATTAATTATTTCTTCAATTCAAATAATGTGGCGATTGATGACGCAGCCGTCGGCGGCACAAGCGCCAAAAGCTTTTGTGACAGCAATTGGGCAGCGGCAAAAAGCAAAGTAAAGTCGGGCGATTTTGTGTTCATCCAATTTGGCATCAATGACAGCAACACCAATGCGGCTATCCATACCGACCCTGAAACGACGTTCAAGGGATACCTGAGCAATTATGTCAATGAAACACGGGCCTTGGGAGCTAATCCGGTCTTGATCACACCGATGCGGGCGGATATTGGCAGCTCGGGAACTCCGTATGGCATTTATGCTCTGGCAGTCCGCGAATTGGCCGTTGCGTTGAATGTGCCCTTGATTGACCTGGACGTTGCGTGTGGATCGCTGATTTACTCGGTGGGAACAAATTATGCGACCCAGTTTTTATACATGAATTTTCCAGCAGGCGTTTACAGCAATTATCCGACCGGGAGTTCAGACACCACTCACTTTCAGGGAATGGGCGCCATTGCCATGGCCAAGCTGGTAGTGCAAGGGATTCAAAACCTGGGCTTGGATACCAATGTGTGCAAACTGATTCCGTCGCTCAATCCCACCTGCAAAGTCAGTTTCTCATCGGGCGGCTCCTCCGGCGTGGTCACACTCAGTGACTATTTTCCGGCGGGAATTTCAGTTACGGCTCAAGCTTTGCCCAATTCTGGCTTTAAATTTGCAGGCTGGACTGGTGATCTGATTTCGACCAATGCAGTTGCCACTTTTATCATGGGCGAGACCCAAAAGAACATCACTGCCAGTTTCAGCCCACAGTAAGCCATCTTCGCCAGCCGGCAAATCGTTCTCTTTCCAATCTGACCGCTATGAGTCGAATCAAGAATTTGATTCCAGCCGGGTTTGCAGCCGCAACAGATCACGGCTTTAAATGCGCTCTTGCCGGCCGGATTTGATCTGAACGGGCCTGAGATTGGTCGGTGCACGGCTCGGCCTGACTGGTATTATTTCAGCAAGGGCGGTGGCAAAGATCCAAAGAAGGCAACTGAAGCACGCCTGCAACGATGTTGCAAATTTCGCTCCATTGATCCAGTGCCCGGTGATTCTCGGCGCTGGCTTGCGCGATGAAACTTGTCCTCAGGCGGACGGCATTGCCGCATTCAACCAAATCAAGTTACCAAAGGAAATTGTGATTTTGCCGAAATCCCCCCGCTTCGGCACCGCTCATCAAGATCCCAACGCACTGACGGTTTTCAACGACCAGCGTTGGAAAGTCTGGATGCCACCATTGGTTCGTGGCAGACCATCGCCAGTGCAGCCTTCGTTGGCTGATTTGCACGCATCATTGATTTCTGACGCTTGTCTCAAATTCCTCGTTGGTCGGAACGTCGTTGCTTGGCTGGTCTGAAATTAACCATTACCGCCAATTCCCACCGGGCAGGCTCACCTGAATAGGGACATTGAAGCAACCGACAACTGGTAGTATTCTCATCAGATCAAAACACCAATGAGAACCCTTCGGCGTGCTTGCCTTATCGGCCTGCTGATGCTGCCGCTGCCAATATCTGCCGGCGAAAAGAATTGGCAGCAGATCCGTTTTCGTGAGGTCGATACCTTGTTTGCCAATCCTGGTCAGGGCTGGATGAGTCAGCGGTTTCCCTGCTCGGTGGTTTACTTACGCTTCAACTGGGCGGATGTCGAACCGGAGGAGGGGCATTATAATTGGAATTACATTGATGATGCGATCGCTGCCTGCCGGCCGCGGGGTGCGGCAGTAGCGATGCGCGTGATGACGGCCAACGCGCATACGCGGGGGTATTATTGCTCACCCAAATGGCTTTTTGACCTCGGCTGCAAAGGATTTGACTACACCGTCGGCGGGGCTGATCCGACCAGCGGCGGAAGGCGCATTCCGCGCATTGAGCCGGATTATTCCGACCCGATTTACTTGGCCAAACAGGAGAACTTTATCGCCGCGCTGGGGAATCGTTATGACGGCAATCCAAACGTGGAATTTCTCGACATCGGTTCCTATGGCATCTGGGGCGAGTGGCATTCGTCACATCCCGCCTCCATTCTTGTGCGAAAACAGATTGTGGATATGTATTCACAAAACTCCGCTGGTCAGACCTTGGCTGCCATTGTCGCCAACGCTGATCCACGTGAGTGGCTGCCCGGCGAGCAAGCCATTGTAGCGCAAATGATGATTCCCACCGGCTTGCCGAGCGGACAATATGATTTGGCCGTGACCATCGCGGATAAAAATGGCCAGCGACCACCACTTACTCTAGCAATGGACGCCACCGCAAATAAATCATCGGTCGCCAGCATGCGTTCCGATTCAATCAAGCCAAACGCCGGCAGGTTCAGCTTGTCACCTTCGCCATGATGGGATGCCCGACGCGATTCTCGCCGCAAGATTCCAGCGCACCGAAAAGGCCATCTTGTCGCAACGACTGGCATTGAAAATTCCTTGGATGTCGTGGTATTGTTTTGGAATCAGCGCGGAAGCCTATGCTTTCATGGCGTCGGCGGGAGCAGTTTCCGCGAGCACAACCAAGGCGGCCCGGGTCTCGGCCTATATTCTCGGCTGCAATGCGATTTTGACCTGTGCGGCAATAATGAACGCTGCGCCAATCAATTCAAACGCCATCATGTAAATGAAAACATCACCCATCGTCTTCAAGAACTTGTTGCTGGTTCTGTCCCTTGCGTCCGGCGTGTTTTTCCGCCAAGCCGCCCCGGCACAAACTGAGGCTGGCACGCTTTGTTTGGTGCCAGCCGGCTCCGTGCGGCTTAACGGCGTGGAGGGCCGGCTTGATCATCTCGCCGTGGATTTCCAGTCGCGGCGGCTGTTCGTCTCCGGTTTGGAAAACCACACGGTCGAAGTGGTTGATCTTGCAAAACGACAACGCATCCACGAAATCACCGGCATCAGCGAACCCCAGGGACTTGTCTTCGTTCCCGAAATGAGCCGTCTGATAGTGTGCAGTCGTGGCGATGGCACTTGCCGCAGCTTTGACGCAACCACGTTTGAGGAAGGCCCGTGGGTGGACCTTGGCCGCAATGCCGACAACGTGCGGTTCGACGCCGGTGCCAAAATGATTTACGTCGGCTCCGCCGGCGAACCCGGCAACGGATTGCTCTCGGCCATGGATCTCGCGTCGTTGCTCCCGGCTCAACAAGGCGGTCAACCGGCCGAACCACATTCGCCTGCCGATTTTCTTTTTGACCGCCCGCGACAAACAGAGCCAAAGTTTGAAATTCCATTGCCAGCCCATCCTGAATCCTTTCAACTCGACGCGACGAACCACCAGATTTATGTCAACGTCCCCGACGAACACCGGATCGCCGTGTTGGACGTGACCCCGACGAACCTGTCGCTGGCCGACAACTGGACGGTGACCGTGGCCGAAAAGAATTTTCCGATGGCGCTGAACGCGGCTTCCGGCCGGCTCTACATCGCCTGCCGCAAACCGCCGTGCCTGGCCAGTTACAACACACACACCGGCAAGATGCTTTCTGAAACGCCGTGCGTGGGCGATGCCGACGATATGTTTTATGACGCGCAATTGAAACGGATTTACGTCATCGGCGGCGAAGGATTTGTGGATGTCTTCCAAATTCCGACAGATGGCGAGGAACTAACTCGCGTTCAGCGGGCGCCGACGACGCCCCGCGCCCGCACCGGCCTGTTCATTCCCGATTTGCACCTGGTGGCGGTGGCCCAGCCGCACACGACCAACGGCCCGGCGGCGGTGCTCCTGTTCCGCACCAACCCATAAATCCGGCGGCCAATTTCAATAACTTTGTCGTTGAATGTCCGGCGGCGAAATATTATCCATAGGATCATCCGATTGGGAATTGACAGAATGAACTCGGACGTCGTGCATCATTTTCTTCGGCGGGTTAGTCGGCGGCAAAAGATTGTATCGCTTGCCCGACAAGGGCGGTTTTTTCTCCTGCTGGCAATGGGTTTTTACGCTTTCGCCCTGTTGGCCTCGCGGTTGTTTGGATTGTTTCCGGGTTGGTTCACGCCCGTCTCGCTGGTCATTTTCCCCGCCGGCGCTTTGGTGCTAGCCTGGATTTTTTATCATCGGTCGGATGTCACCGACGCGGCGAGATTGGCGGATGCGCAGATGGGAACGCCTGATTTGTTTCTGACTGCCTTGCTGATCGAGCATTCGCTCGGCACCTATCAGGACTTGGTGTTGAGCGATGCCGAACAGCGGGCCGCCAAGGTGCTGCCTGAAAAGGTTGTGCCCTACCAATGGCAACGGGACACTTTCAGGATCTGCGCGGCCCTGGCCGTTTTGGCGCTTGGCGTTTATGCGCTGCCGCAATGCGATCCATTCCGGTTGCACCAACGACAACGGCAAGTGGCCGAACAGCGCGAGCACGTGCGCCAAATCAGCAAAGCCACCGAGGTCCGCGCCGCGCTGCTTCAGCAGAAAAGCACCGGCGCGCCAACCGATGCGGTGAAGCAAGCCATCGCGAGTCTTGAGAAAGCGTTCCAAGAGGCCAAGCCAAATGACAAAGCCGGCACCTTGGCGCGGCTCAATGAACAACAAAAGATCCTGGGCCAGCTCTGGAAGCAGACGAGCGAGGAGAAACTCAAGAACGCGCTGAACCTGCCGCCACCGACGCAGAGTTTTGGGCTGGCCGATCCGGCCAAAACCCAGCAATTGCAAAATG
>CAJAQO010000312.1 GCA_903944085.1 uncultured Verrucomicrobia subdivision 3 bacterium | reverse complement strand
GTTCGAGGAGAAAATCCGCACCGCCGTCCGCCACGCCGAACGGCAGGCGCACATTTACGCCAACAGCCCGGAACTCGTCGTCGCATGAAAACGCGAATGAGTGAAACCGGGTCGGCGGGCGGCCGTGGGCACGAGCGAAAATCATTTTTCGCTCGTGCCCACGGCTGCTCGCCGTGCCAAGGATCGGTGGGGAACTGATTCGGAGCGCGGGCGGCGGCAGTTGAGGGAAAAAAGATTTGCCGTCCGCGCTCCTACGATTTTTCCTCGACGCGTTCAATGCGCGCGCCGAGCTGCTTCAATTTCACATCCATCTGTTCGTAGCCGCGGTCCAGATGGTAAATGCGGTTCACCTGCGTCGAGCCTTTTGCCGCGAGTCCCGCGATGACCAGCGCCGCGCTCGCGCGCAAATCACTCGCCATCACCGGCGCGCCGCTCAATGGTTTGCCGCCTTTCACAATCGCGCTCGGCCCTTCGATCTCGATGTCCGCGCCGAGCCGCGCCAGTTCGCTGACGTGCATGAAACGCGATTCAAAAATCCGTTCCGTGATGATGCTGATGCCGTTGGCCAGCGCGAGCAGCGACATCATCTGCGCCTGCACGTCCGTCGGAAAACCGGAATACGGCAGCGTCGTAATGTCCGCCGGTTTTAATTTTCCTTTGCGGCGGGAAATCAAATTCGCGCCGCTGCGCTCCACGGCAACACCGGCTTCGCTTAATTTATCAATCACCGCGCGCAAATGATCCGCCCGCGCGCCGCGCAACGTCACCTCGCCATTCGTCGCGCCGGCGGCGATCAAAAATGTTGCCGCTTCGATGCGGTCGGGAATCACTTCATGCTCTGCGCCGTGCAATTTTGCCACGCCGGTGATCGTGATGGTTGGGCTGCCGGCGCCGGAAATGTTCGCGCCCATCGCATTCAGAAAAAGGGCGAGATCCACCACCTCCGGTTCGCACGCCGCGCTTTCGATGACGGTGATGCCGTCGCCGAGCGTCGCCGCCATCATCACGTTTGCCGTCCCCAAAACCGTCGGGCCGGCGCGGCCGCCGAGAAACATCGAATTGCCGACAATTTTTTTTACCGTCGCATCAATGTAGCCGCCTTCAATTTTTATTTTCGCGCCCAGCGATTGAAAACCTTTCAAATGCAAATTGATTGGCCGCGCGCCGATGATGCAGCCGCCGGGCAGGGAAATCCGCGCTTTCCGCAGCCGCGCCAGCAGCGGGCCGGCGATGCAGATTGAGCCGCGCATTTTGCGGACCAGATCGTAGTCCGCGTAGCCCTTGATTTTTTTGGCGTGAACGGTCAGCGTGCCGTTTTCAAACTTCGCCGTCGCGCCGAGCGATTCCAGAATTTTCACCATGAACCGCGTGTCGCTCAAATCCGGCACGCGGCGGATGACGCACGGCTCGTCGGTGAGCAGCGTCGCGGCCATGATGGGCAACGCGGCGTTTTTGCTGCCGCTGATGGTGACTTCGCCGTGCAATGGCACGCCGCCTTTGATCAAAAAACTGTCCATAGGAAATAAGAATTTTATCTGGCCACAGATTTACACAGATGGCCAGAGATGAAAAATTTCGCGCGAACACGCTTGAGAAATCTGTGTTTCATCTGTGTAAATCTGTGGCTAAAAACTCAAAGCCGCGCGACCAGAATTCTGGCGCGCTGACTGTAATCTTCCCGCACGGCTTCGACAATCCACTTTTCACTTTCAAAGATTTTTTTTATCGCGTCCGCCTGGCCGTCGCCAAATTCCAGCATGAGTTTTCCGTCCGGTTTCAGGAAGGGTTTCGCCTGCGCCGCGACCAGGCGATAAAAATTCAGGCCGTCCGCGCCACCGTCGAGCGCCAAGCGCGGATCAAAATCGCGGACTTCCGGTTCGAGCGTTTCGATTTCAGCGGACGGAATGTAAGGCGGATTGCTGACGATCAAATCAAACTGCGCGCCGGCGGCCAGCGCGGCAAAGCCGTCGCCCTGCAAAAATTCAATCCGCTCCGCCAACTTATTTTGCGCGGCGTTTTCTTGCGCCAGCGCCAACGCCTCGCGCGAAATGTCCGCGGCGACAATTTTTGCATTGGGACATTTGGCCGCGATGGCGATGGCGATGCAGCCGCTGCCGGTGCAAAAATCCAGGCAGATTGAAGGTTGATGGTTGATGGTTGCAAGAAACTGCCAGCCGAGTTCGGCGAGCTGCTCCGTTTCCGGGCGTGGAATGAGCGCGTGGCGGTTCACGGTCATTTCAAAGCCGCAGAAGGACGTCGAGCCGTTGATGTGCTGGAGCGGCTCGCGCTGGCCGCGCCGCTTGATGCATTCGCGCAATGCGTCCGTTTCAGCCACGGTCAGCGCGCGGTCGAAGTTCAAATATAACTTCATGCGCGGCATTTTCAGCAAATGCGCGAGCAGCAGCTCGGCTTGCAGGCGCGGCGCTTCGACATTTTTTTTGCCGAGAAATTCCGCGCTTTTCTGAATCGCTTCGAGGACGGTCACGCGGCACAGCTTAAACGGTCGCCGCGCGCCACGCCAGCGGACACATTGCCCGCCCGCCGCGTCAGGCCGGGGTCACTGCCGCCAGGCCGGCGACGATTTGCCGCGTCAGTTCGGGGATGATTTCTTTTTCGTCGGGCCGCGTGGTGAAAATCACCAGCACAAATTTTCCTCCGTTCGCAAGCTCCACCAGCGCGGCATCGTGGCGCGCGGCGCTCATGTAGCCGGCCTTGGACCACAGCTTCGCGGTGGACGGCAGACCCGCGCCGATGAATTCCCTGCCTTGGTGATCCGCAGATTTTGGATTCGCGAAATCGCGGCGCATCAAATCCAGGATCTCGGCACAGCGCGCCGGGGAAACAAAACGACCGTCGGCGATTTCCACCAGCAACCGCGCGGTGGCGTCCGTCGTCAAAACATTTCTCGCCGGCGTGAATTGATCCACGGCTTGTTTGTCGCGGCCGTAAGGCCCGTCGTGCCACGGCTTGCGGTTCGCGTTGATTTCCGCGTAGCCGAGCGAATGAAAAAACCGGTTCACCGCGTTGCGCTTCTCATGCCACGCCGCGAGTTTAGCGCGCGGAAGTTCGGGGCCGCTCATGGTATCCGTCAGCACATCGAGGACGTAGCCGGTGGCCTCGTTTCCGGAATCAACAATCATGTCGTGCAGCGCGCGGCGCAGCTCCGGCGTGTCGGCAATTTTTTTGTCCTCCAGCCAACGATGCGTGGCGGCGAGATAAAACAGCTTGATCACGCTGGCGGGATAAATCGGCACCGCGCCGCGATGGCGTGCGGGCGCGGATTTTTTTTTACCGCGCAAATCCACGAGCGTCAAAGCCAGTTCATCCGCGCGCAAATGAATCGGCGCGAATTTCTTCAGCGCCGCCGCGAGCGCGGCGTCCACGAGTTGTTGCCGGTCGGCCACGCGCCGATTTTGCCGGGAGTTTCCGCCGATGAAAGTTAATTCAATCAGATTGCAATATCGCGGAAACCTGTTTGAATTTTCCGGTGAAACTGATTGCCCGTCCGTGCGAGCTGAAACTCGCCAACCCGTGGAAAATCGCCAGCTCCAAAGGCTCCGGCACCCACCGCACCGTCATCGTGGAACTCACCGACGCCGACGGCGTCCACGCCCTCGGCGAAGCCGCGCCATCCGTGCTGTATGGCGAATCCGTGGATGGCGTCCTGAAGCTGCTCGCGGAACTGAATCCCGACCGGCTCTCGTTTGGCGACGTGACCGGCAGCATGGCGTATCTGCGGTCCGTCCCGCACATTCCCGTCGCCGCCAAATGCGTGCTGAATCTCGCGCTGCTCGACGGCGCGGCCAAGCGCGCCAGCCAGCCGCTGCATGAATATCTCGACCTCGGCTTCCGCGAAAATCAGCACGTCACTTCGTTCAGCATCGGCATTGACGCGCCGGACATCATCCGCAAAAAAGTTTTGGAAGCCGCGCCCTATCCCGTGCTCAAGCTCAAGGTGGGCGATCCGCGCGACCGCGAAAATTTCGCCGCGCTGCGCTCCGCCGCACCGGACAAGCCCGTGCGCGTGGATGCCAACGAAGGCTGGAAGACGAAAGAGGACGCGCTGCGGATGCTCGAATGGCTCGTCGCCACGGACAAAAAAATCCAGTTCATCGAGCAGCCGATGCCGCGCGATGCCAGCGACGCCGATTTGAAGTGGCTCAAGGAGCGTTCGCCGCTGCCGATTTTTGCCGACGAAGCCTGCCACACGGTGAAGGACATCCCGCGCTGCGCGGAATGTTTTCACGGCGTCAACGTGAAACTCGTCAAGACCGGCGGCGTGAGCATGGCCAAGGAAACTTTGGAAGCCGCGCGCAAGGCCGGCTTGAAAACCATGATCGGCTGCATGATTGAAACGAGCGTGCTCGTCAGCGCCGCCGCGCATCTGGCGGAACTCACCGATTATCTCGACGTGGACGGCAATCTGCTCATCACCAACGACCCGTTTGCCGGCGTGACGGCGGAGAAAGGCGTTCTTTCCTTCGCCACCGCCAAAGAAAAACGCGGACTCATGGTGAGTCCGCGCGAGTGACGGTAAAATTGTCTTGGTTTCAACTGGTTTCCAAACCCCGGTTGCCGTCTTGGTTTATTGAGCAACCGTGGCGTGGCTGGTGAACCAAATCCAGTCCGCGTTTTGTTTTCCGCCGGGCGTCGCCGGCGCAGTGTTGCCCGTGACGTTATATTTGTAAGGCACATTTTTCAACGAGGGGGTCACCCACTTGTGAACTTCCGAATGGCCGTCGGCGAAGGAGAATTCGTTGCGTCCGCCCAGATAAGCCGCCGGGACATCCGGCCAGTCTGCATTGACACAATCTATCTGCATCCAGCCGTCATTCAATGACCACATGGTTTCGTCACAAAAAATAAAGGCATTCACCGGGGCAAGCTGCTTCAGGTCGCTGACTTTTATGAACACCTGGTAACCGGGGTTCCAAGCCAAGCAGTTGGCTCTGGCGATTGGATCCAACATGCCCATCTGGCCATTCATGGAGTAACTGCGGATGCGCGGGCCATTGTCCGATGGAATGTTATCGCCGGGGCATTTATAGACGCCGAGCTGATTTCCCATGTAGGGTGCAATAATGGATGCCGTATATTGAGCCGGGTTGGTGTTGGCCCCGCTAAAATGCCAGTCCTCGCCTTGCGTCCCGCACCAGGTATTCACACTCACCGCCGCCGTCAACGGCGCGTTGGGCACCATGCAATCGTTGTTGTCGCCGGCATACATTTGCCAACCCATCTGGACTTGTTTGACATTGGCCAAGCTTTGCATGACTTGCGCCTTGAGCTTGGCGGACGCCAGGGCGGGCAGCAGCATGGCCGCCAAAATGGCGATGATCGCAATGACCACCAATAGTTCAATCAAGGTGAAGCCGCCGGCGGCATGGCGGCTTTTGGGCACCGAACATTCACACATCTTCATCATAATAATTCACCGCCGGGAAGTCCGCGACAACAGACTTCCCGACGGATTTAATTCTACACGCTCGGCTCATTTTACGCGAATGCGATAAAACTGCACCGCGCCGCTCTGCGGCACCACCGCTTGAAACGCACCGGCACCCAGTTGAGTAATGCCGGCAGCGGCCACGTCCGCATAAGGACCAGACACCTTCGTGGCGCTTTGCAGGGCAAACGACGTGGCAATCATGTCCCCGTCCACCGAGGTGAAGTTGATCACGGCGGTGCTGTTCGCCTTGTTCACGGCAATCTGGCTGATGCTGGGCGAGGCCAGCGACACCACGCGGAGATTGGAGAAATAAACCGCGCCGTCCGAGGAACCCGTCGAGTCAAACGGGTCGTTGTAGCCGAGCATCAACAGGCCTTTGGACCACACCGTCGTGTTGGTATAGACAAACACCGGCGTCTTGTCTATGGAGAGCGTGACAATGTTATTAAGCTGCTTGATTTCCACGTCCGCCCAGTTGTTGGCGGTGCTGCCGTTCAGAATGGAACCGTTGCTGACCAGGCCGGGGAACCACACGGCGCCGCCGGTGAAGACATTCGTCTTAAAGGCATTTTGGTAGGGGACGGTCGTGGCCGTGGCCGGCTGTTGCCAGCCCGTGTTATTATTGGTGCCACCCGCGCCGGTGAATTCAATGTAAGTCCCGCCCGAATAGTCGGTGTCGGCATTGACCCAATACCAGACGCCATCGCTCTCCCAAATGCTGCTGGCCGGGGTGCCCCAACCACTGGCAACGCCGCTCGCGCTGAACCAATTGGTGGCCATCCCGGTATGGTTGATGCCGAACAGCGGGCCTTCAGTGGAGGCGGTTTTTTTCAAGCCTTCAATGATGTTCATGCTGAAACGCACGGCGTAATTGCCTTTGAAAGTGGCGTTGGTGGGGTAAAGATTAACCCCGGTGGCCGAGGCTGCACCGCCCTTATTGACAGTCACACGCAAAGCGGTGGCCGCTCCGCTGGGCGGCAAGGGGATGGCTCCGAAATCGCCGGGATCGCCATTTTGCAGGTCATAACCAAAGGTGACGCCGGTGTCAATGGCATTGGTCTGCATGTTGTCATTGGCCGCTGTGACCGCCCAATTGGCGGCATCATTCGGGTCAGTCAGTGGGTCGGCAAAGAGCACCGTGGTGGTGGGATTGGCGCTGTCCAGAATGTTCAGCACCGCTTTATTGGTTGACCCGGTGAAACCTGAGCCGCTGGCGACGCTGATGATCGCGGTCTTGTTGCCAACATAAGGATTGGTCGCAGTGTCCACGGGAAGCTGGCCGCCGGTCAACGGCGAGATGTAGTTGGTCTGGGTAATGTCACCGGGATTAAACGTCGCCGGTCCAAGCAAGGTATAATCCACTCCCGCCACAGCGGTGCCACTGTAAGTAAAGCTACTGGCCGTAAATGCGGCGGCGTTGGTGTCGCCCCAGCGCGTGATGGTGAAGCTGGCATAGTCGTTGGAAAAGGCGTTATACATGCTGACCACGTTTGTCGAAGCCACCAGCACGTCGGGTGCGGTGTTGATGAGCGACAGGGTGGCCGTGGCCGGCGCTAATGAATAGGTGCTGGATTGACTCAACGTCAAAACAATCGCCGTTGTGGGTCGCGCAATGCCGTCCGTTACCGCCGCGACGGTAATGTTGGTTGAACTGAATCCGGGTTGCAAGGTAACGCTGGTGGTATGGTTGACGCTGTAAGTTGTATTGGACGCCGTGCCGCCAAGCGAAAAGAAAACCTGCAAGGCCGAAGCCGTGCTGCCGCTGCGCGAGATGACGAACATCGCATTGGTGGGATTACCGTAGGAATTAACCTGCGAAAGGGTTGCCGTTTGAATTGAGTTGGTGGCGGCTACCCCCACTTGGATAGAGGGCAAGACCACCGAGAAGCCCGTCGCCCCGCTCGCATTGCCGGTAGTAACCGCGGTGGCGGTGAAGCCCAGACTCCATTCTTGAAAAAATCCCCCGCCGGAACTGGCCAAATAGACGTTGTCCGCCGCGTCCCAGCAGAAACCACGCCCCGCAGCAGTCGTTGAACCCGTATTGGCTACGGTGTAGATGGTGGAAACATCGGGAATCCCGTTGGTCAGGGAGCAAACGACGATTTGATTGTTCCCGTAGCCCTCGGCGGCGTAGTATTTTCCGTCGGGCGAAACTGCCCCATCAGACGGCCCGGTGCTATTAACTGAAAAATAGTCGTTGACAGTTCCATTGTAATAAGAGTTCCAAACCGCGCCGGGCGTGGTTGCCAGATTGACACTGCCGCCGCCGGCAGAAGTGTTGACAACCAGATTGGTGAGCGCGTAAATCTGCAAATCGGCCGACCCGCCGGACGGACCGTCCCGCCGATTGCTAATATAAATGTATCTGGGATTCTGGCTGGCGGGGCCAATGGAAATGCTGGGATAGTTGTTTTGAAGCGATAGGTTCAGGGTGGTTTCCGGTCCCAGCAAATCGGGAGCCGTTATTCTGGGAATATTGGCCAGGGTGAGGTTGCTGTAAACCAGCAGCGAATTCAGTTGGCTCGAATTGAATCCAAATGAGCCGGCATCAACCGTGAACAAAACACATTGGTCGCCATTTTGCATGTTGCCAAGCAACCGGCAATCGCCAATTTGTGACCCATGCGAATTCGCCGCACTGCCGGCGGTATCGCCAGGGGGACCGAGCAGATTCTGGCCGGTGGTAAGATCCGGAGAAATGCGATAAACCCCGGAATGTCCCCCTGAAGAATAACTGCCGACCGACAGATAATCGTCGTCA
Source organism: uncultured Verrucomicrobia subdivision 3 bacterium (assembly GCA_903944085.1). Lineage (GTDB taxonomy): Bacteria > Verrucomicrobiota > Verrucomicrobiia > Limisphaerales > UBA11358 > UBA11358. The sequence continues at coordinate 28,989 of CAJAQO010000312.1, read as the reverse complement.
CATACGAGGAGGCGATAGGGTTCGCTCGCGCTGTTAAGCCAAGCGACGCCGCCGCTGTTGGTGCTGATGCCAGAGAGGTCGCTGTTGAGCCGCCTTAGCGCATTGGTCGCGGCCGTGGCCGAGGCGCAGGAAACATAAACATTGCCGAAGTAGGGTGAACTGGGATTCTTGTTCACATCTATGCCGCGCGGAGTGCCATAAGACAAAGTGTGGGTAACTGCGGCACTGCCGGTCCCGATTTTGGAGACGGTGATGGTATAGCTGGTATGTGTTCCCAAAGCAAAAGACTGTGTCCCGCTCGCCACATTGGTGCCAGTGTTGCTGCCGTTGAAGTTAGCATTGGTGCTGCCATCTTCGTAGGTGACGACGACGTTGCCGCCGCTCTCATTCAGGTAAAACTGAATGGTGCCCGCATTGTTGGTCAGACAGGACGCATACGGCGTGGCCCGCAGGCTCAACGGCGTCACTGCCGCCGCCATGACGGCAGCCAGCCACATCACACGATTAATCATACAAGTCATTTTCATAGTTCTCCTTCATCACTTCATTGCACCAAGCCGGGCCACAATGGTCGGCTTGATTTCAGTTTCAAGTTGGTCGAAACTTATCCAGCTTTTACGCCCGCCGCCACCGGTTTGCAATCAAAATTGTAAAAATACCGCATTAATAAAAATAAATTGTTACCTTATCCGAGGGAATGTTACAAAAACACAACCGGCTGGCGGCGGTTCCTCGCGCGGGCGGCAGCGCCAGCAGCTTCAACGGGAAAATCGGGAAAAATCACCATTCGCAACCGCTTCCGCCGCCAGGGTGCCGAGCGTGTGCCGCAGCGAAATCACATTGCCGGCCTCGGTCGGATGATTCCGGTTCGATAAAAAAATCACGAAGGTTTCGGAGGCGGGATCAAGCCACAGCGAGCCGCCCGTCCAGCCCGTGTGCCCATAAGAACCAAGTGGGAAAAGGTCGCCGCGCGGGCCACTGAAGGCGGTGTCAATGTCCCAGCCCAAACCGCGCTTCGCGGAAATTTCCGGCGGCGTTTGCACGCTCGTCATCAATTGGACCGTTTCGGGTTTGAAGAAGCGCACGCCATCCAGCTTGCCCTGGTTCAGCAGCATCCGCGCGTAGCGCGCCAGATCCGGCGCCGTGGTGAACAACCCGGCGTGGCCGGCCACGCCGCCCATGTGCCGCGCGGTCGGGTCGTGAACGATTCCGCGCCAAGGCTTGCCAGTCACCACTTCCGTCGGCGCGATGCGGAATAATTTTTCCGTCGGCGGCAAAAATCCGGTGTCGGTCATTTTCAGCGGCGTGAAAATTTCACGCCGCGCAAAAACTTCCAGCGGCGTCCGACTCACGCGCTGGACGATTTCGCCGAGCAGAAAAAAATTAATATCGCTGTATTTGAAAACCGTGCCGGGTTTCGTCTGTAATTTTTCTGCGCAGGCTTTTTTAATCGCCTCGGCTTGTCCGTGCCAGTCGGTCTTGGTTTCGATGTCCGGCGGCAGACCGGAAGTGTGCGTCATCAATTCGCGCACGGTCACCAGGGCTTTGCCGTCGCCGGTGAATTCAGGCATATAAGTTTGCACCGGCGCGTCCAGCTTCACTTGTCCGCGTTCGATCAGCAGCAGCACGGCGGGCGTGGTGGCAATAACTTTGGTCAATGACGCCGCGTCGAAAATGGTATCTTCGGTCATCGGCTCGCGCGCGGGCACGAGCGCGCGGCTGCCAAATGCCTTGTGATACGCCGTGCCGTTGTGTTCCAGCCACAGCACGCCGCCGGGACATTGCTGGTTCGCGATGGCGTTGGTGATGGCCGCATCCATCGCCGCCAGTTTTTCCGGGCGAAAAACCGTTTGAGGCGCGGTGGCGCAGCCGAAAGCCAGCCCGAGCAACAGCAGAAAAATCACGCACCGTTTCATGCGATTTACGGATACAACAAAAATGGCGCGCGCAGTTTGGCAAACTCCGCCAGCCCCGGCGCAAAGCGGGAAACAATTTTTTCCGGCGGCTCGCCGCGTTCCAGCGCCGCGCGCACGGACGTGGTGCCCATGACGTGATCAAAATAACTCGCGTGCAATTCCAGTTTGTCGCCGTATAGTTTTTTGATCTCGGCCAGAATGTGCAGCGTCGTCGCGACGGAACGATATAGGTCGCGATCCGTCACATGCAACTGGCAGCCGCCGCATTGTTCGCCGGAAAATTTTGAAAACGTCGGCGTAAAATAAACTTCGCGGAATTTCACGCCGGGCAAATGCAGGGAATTCAATTTTTGCGCGAGCACGTAGCCGTCAATCCACGGCGCACCGAACATTTCAAACGGCTTCGTCGTGCCACGGCCTTCGGACAGATTTGTGCCTTCGATGATCACTTGTCCTGGATAAACCGTCGTGCTGGCGAGCGTCGGCAAATTCGGCGACGGTAGCGTCCATGGCAACGAAGTTTCATCGAACCATTCATCGCGCCTCCAGTTTTCCATCGGCACGACGGTGAGCTGGCATTGGTTCGTGAGAAATTGCGCGTTGAACAGTTGCGCCAACTCGCCAACGGTCATGCCGTGGCGCAGGGGAATCGGATAATGCCCGATGAACGAACTGAATTTTGGATACTCCAAAATCGTGCCTTCCATCACCGCGCCGCCGATGGGATTCGGCCGGTCCAACACGACGAACGGAATGCCCGCGTTCACCGCCGCTTCCATCGCGTTGGCCATCGTGGCGACGTAGGTATAGACGCGCGTGCCGACGTCCTGCAAATCGAACACCATCACGTCCACGGAATTCATCATGCCGGCTTCGACTTTTTTGCCTTCATGTTTCGTATCGAAGCTGCGCATGTATTCGTCAATGTTCGTCAGCATGTCGGCCGGCGGCTTGTGCGTCTGACCGTAGAGGCTGAACACCGGCAGCTTGAAATGTTCGTCAAAATAAAACGGCACATATTCGCCGGCCTGCGCATTGCCGCGCACGCCGTGCTCCGGCCCGTAAAGCGCCACCAACTGAACCTCCGGCTGCGCGCGGAAAAGTTCGATGATGCTGTCGAGCTGGCTGTCCAGGCCGGTCGGATTGGTGATGAGACCGACATGTTTGCCGCGAATCAAATCGAGGTGTTTGGCAAACAGGACTTCGACGCCGAGTTTCACCGGCGACCGCGTGGAAATTTTCTTGGTGGGCATAGTTTGACAGCCGGCCAGCAGCGCGGCCAAAACACAAATGAAACCAGGGCGGAGGCTCATTGGTTTTGCAGGCAGCTGGTTTTGAGAAATTGTCCGAACGTGCCGCGTTTGGCAACCACATCGTTGTGGATCATATCCGTGTGCAGGAAAACCAAGGCGTTTGTCCGCAAAATTTCCGGCGTGGCGTTCGTGTCCTCGCCGGCAAAAAGACCGACGCTGTTGGTGCGATAGAATGCCAGCAAATTTTCCGTTTCGTCTTTGGTGCCGCCGTGATCGGTGTAGATGTCGAGCAGCCGCCCGTTCTCATTTTTTTGCCAACCGACGAAATTTTCCGTGTTGCCGTAAAGCGCGTCGAAGAGCCATACCTCGCGGATGTTTTCCGCCAGACCACCGTGATCTAAAATCGCCGCCATGACGTGATAGCCGCCGCTGTGGCCGGAAATAATGATCTGGCCGATTTCAAAATTTGTGTTGGCCAGCACGCCGCTCGCGCGCAGCTTCTCCACCGCCTCGGCCATGAAAATTTTGAAACCGTTCGTGTCCTCCAGTTTGCCGCCGAAAGAATCCGCCGCATTGCGCGGGCCTTGCGGCACGATGAGGATGGCGTTCTTGCCGCTGGCGGCGAGCTGTTCAATCAGTTGATATTCGTCAAGCGTGCCGGCTACGGAGTGCCGCCAGCCATGAAAATGCACGATGAAATCAATCTTGTCGGTCGCCCGGAAATTTTTTGGGATGAACAGCGCCACCGTGCTGTCGGAATAATTTTCCGCCGCTGAAAAAATTTCATCGTGCCACCGGTGGCCCTCCGCGCGCGCCGGATGCGGGAACGGCGCGGCCAAAAACTGCGTGACAAGCAGGGTTCCTTGCGGCGCGAATTTTTGCTCCTGCGATTGGTCGGTGCGGCCGGCAAACTGTGCGAGCATCACTGCGATGTCGTCCAACTCGTCCGTGCGCTTGCGGTTCGGCGGCGGGTCATAGCGGTTCAGCATCAGACTAAACACGAGATGCTCGCCGGCCGCCGTCGTGACAAACCCTGAAAGCGCATTCACCCAGCGCAACGTGCCGGTTTTGGCGCGGACATTTTGAAACGCGGGGGTGTTTTTCATGCGGCGCCGCAACGTTCCATCCACGCCAGCGACCGGCAGTGCGGCAATGAAATCCGCCGCCGCCGGATGTTTTGCCATGCATTGCAGCAGCGCGACCGTGGCGTTTGCCGTCGTGAGATTATTGCGCGAAAGGCCGGAGCCTTCGTCAAAATGCACATCGGCAGCCGGCAGTCCGTTGGTGGCGAGAAATTCCTGCAGCGCGTTCAGCGCGCACTGCTCGGAAGTTTCCCACGGCGGCGAGTTGCTGCCGCGCGCCTTTTCGCCGGTGTGTTCAAAGATCAAATCCGTCTCCAGATTCTGCGATGGCTTCATGAAGTCGTGGACCAATTCGCGCAACGGCAGTGAAACAACCTCGCCTAGTTTCACGTTCGCCGCCGGTGGGAGCGAAGGCCATGACACGGAGTGCGCGGCACCCGCCACGTTGATTCCATTCCGCCGCAGTGCTTCTTTCAACGCGACGGTAAACCATTCCGCCGGACGCAGCACAGGCACTTCAACCATTTCCGGTTCACCGTCAGCGGGCAACCCGCCGAAAACATGAACGACATTTTCACCGCGAAACCGATGCGTCTCAATGTATCTCGGCTCACCGTTAGTGCCTGTCGTGGTTTGATTGTCGATTTGCAGTCCGGTGAGAGGATCAAGAATATCCAACCCGCAAGGCTTGCCGACTGCCGAGCCGGGCAAAACGCGGATTTGCGTAAAATTGTCATTGATTGTCAGCGCGGAAATTTCCGCGCCTTCGGAATCTTCCAGATCCTCCACCGCCCAACTGGAACCGTTGGGTGGCGAGTGGAAAAAAGTCGCGTCACCGATCAAATCGCCGCTAACCAGCCGCACGCCCGCATTGGTCAGCACGGCGACGAACGGCGCAAACAAATCCCAAAAGTTCGTCCCGGCATGGCGTGCGTTCCAGCTTGGATCGCCACGCCCGCCAATCACCAGATCGCCGCGCACTGTGCCAACAGCATCAGGCTTGGCGGTGGCGAGGATGGGCGTAAAGATGCGGTAATCCGCGCCGAGCCGGTCGAGAGCAAGCGCGCCCGCATACAGTTTACTATTGGACGCAGGACTCATTAGCCGGTCACTGTGATGGTCCCAAATTGTTTTCCCAGAATCGAGCGAAACAATTTTCACGCCCCACAAAGCGCTGCTGAAACGCGGCTGGGCCAGATGCGCAGCAAGCTGTCCGCGCAAGTCCTCCAGTGTGTGCGCGGGGCTAATATCTTGAGCACGCAAAAAACTAGCGGCGCAGAAAATACTCATCCGTGCGAGCTGGTAAAAACCATTGCGCGGATGCTTCATTGATCGTATTGAGAAATCCGATTCATTTCTGTCATGATTTTAGTTATAATACTTAATCTTCTGATTCACAGATTTCTGCATCAATCTTCGAAACTTCCTCTGGCACGCGCTTTGTTCCGGCGCGTTTCAACCAAACCAATAGGAGACTGATGTCTGCCGGAGAAACACCTGAAATTCTTCCGGCTTGACCAATCGTTTGAGGCCTAATTTCTGCAAGTTTCTGCCTCGCCTCCAGACGCAAACTTGGCACGGTTGAAAAATCGAAGGTGGTCGGAATTATTTTGCCTTCCAAGTTTTTTGATCGGGCCACTTCGACTTCCTGTCGCTCGACATAGCCGGCATATTTTACCGCGATTTCAACCTGTTGAATCACTTCTTCAGACAAACTTTCATCCCGTTTCGGAAGATTTCGATAATCCATGCCGGTTCTGCAAAGAATTTTTGCAAGCGTATCTGATTCATAATATGTTTTGTAAAGCCGAATTATTTCGTTTTCAATGGCAGTTTTTTTTGCTTTAAAGCGTTCACAATTCCGCTTTGGCAATAATCCGATTCTCTCCCCTATATGGCTCAACCTCAAATCAGCGTTGTCTTGGCGAAGCAGCAAACGATATTCAGCTCGCGACGTAAACATCCTATATGGTTCAGTTGTGCCTTTAACAACCAAATCATCAATTAAAACGCCGATATAGGCTTGGTCACGACGAAGAACTATCTGATCTTGGCCTTTCGACTTCAATGCAGCATTAATTCCAGCTATAATTCCCTGCGCGCCAGCTTCTTCGTATCCAGATGTCCCATTTATTTGGCCCGCCAAGAAAAGATTTGAGCAGACTTTTGTTTCGAGCGTTTGGTTAAGCTGCGTTGGAAAAACAAAATCATACTCAACTGCATATGCTGGTCGGAGAATTTCGGCATTTTCGCAGCCGACAATTGTGCGCACCATTTCGACCTGAATTTCAAACGGCAAACTTGTCGAACAACCATTTAGATAGAATTCGTCAGTTGCAATACCTTCAGGTTCTAAAAAAATCTGATGTCGTTCTTTTTCAGAAAACCTGACGATTTTATCTTCAATGGAAGGACAATACCTTGGCCCAACACCTTCGATTCGACCACAATACATCGCTGATTTGTGAATATTATTTCGAATAATATCGGCTGTTTTTTCAGTTGTTGACGTTATGTAGCATGATAACTGCCCATTAATTCTATCCAAAACTGATCCCATAGGGTATTTCCCATTGGAAATACTCAAGCAAGGGTTCGGAACATGCAATTGTTCCACATGGAACAAGTCCTCCTTGCAGTATGAGAAAAAAGAGATAGGCTCGTCACCTTTTTGCTCTATTGTTTTCGAAAAATCAATTGATTTTCGTAAAAGCCTTGGGGGAGTGCCGGTTTTTAGGCGACCAAGTTCTAGGCCTAATTCCTTAAGTGAACTAGAGAGGTTAAGAGCTGCTGCATCTCCAGCACGCCCTCCAGATTGCTGGTTCATACCTATGTGCATTAAACCACGCAAAAAAGTTCCTGTAGTTACAACAACGCATGCTCCAAAAAATTGAACTCCTAAAGTGGTTTCGACGCCAGATACAATCCCATCTTTATGGAGAATTCTTGAAGACTGACCTTGTTTAACGTCCAGATTGGTTTCTGATTCACATATCCACTTTAGCCTATATTGATATGCCTTTTTATCACATTGTGCTCGCGGAGCCCATACTGCTGGTCCTTTTTTTGTGTTTAACATTCTGAATTGAAGGCCTGTCATATCGGTTGCTTTTGCCATTTCTCCTCCCAAGGCATCAATTTCACGAACTAGATGGCCCTTTGCCAAGCCTCCTATTGCTGGATTACAGGACATCTGGCCAATCGCATCAGCATTTATTGTTAATAATAAGGTTTGGCAACCCATTCTTGCCGCTGCCAATGCTGCTTCGACGCCAGCATGGCCAGCGCCAATAACAATCACATCATATCGCTTGGGATATAAAAACATCGCGCGTTTTATGTCATTTTATATTGCGCTTCAAATATATTCCTCGAAGGTTTCTTTTTTATTCTGCGTATTGGGTTGGAAGCGATATGTTCGATAATCTTGAAAATATTTTCCATTTCCTCCTCTCGTCCTAAGACTTTTGATATTTCATCCACTGTAAATCTTTGATTCAATTTTGATCTCAAAAAAGTGACTATTTGATTTTGAATGGCCAAAATATTTTCGGCAGCTTTCTTGCCAGCTTCTACGCCAGGTTGATGATAGGCATTGATATTAATTAGGTTGGCATAGAACCCAACGGCACGTTCGAATAGAGCAATCAAAAGCCCAATTGACATCGGATTGATGTCTTCAATTGTAATTGTCATGGACTCTCGGTCATTTTCAGCCAGTGCCGACCTTGTTCCTAATAAGAAACCCTCCAAAAAATCACCTGATGTTGTATCTGGTTCGGGGTAAATTGGATCACCAACCTGTTCTTTTTGCACCTCAATGAAAGTTACAAAAAAATCGTTTAGGCCATCTCTTAACTGCTGAATATAAGAATGTTGGTCTGTTGATCCTTTGTTACCAAAAACACATATTCCCTGATTTACCAATTTTCCATCTAAATCGATGGCTTTACCCAGAGACTCCATCACAAGCTGCTGAAGATACTTGGAAAATAGCTCCAATCTGTCTTTATAAGGCAAAATAACCATGCTTTTAGTCCCTCTACCGTTTCCAGAGGAAAACCACGCCAGTGCAAGTTGTGCTGCGGGATTAGATTTAACGGAGTTACTCCGAGTCGAATTGTCAGCTATCGCTGCGCCTGCCAATAATTTATCAATGTTTATTCCTTGCAAAGCCGCAGGTAAAAGTCCTACAGCCGAAAGTTCGCTGGTTCGGCCACCAACCCAATCCCACATTGGGAAACGCTCGATCCATTGATTAGTTTTACTGTAATTGTCCAATTCACTTCCAAACATAGTCACAGCCACAGCATGGCGACCAAAATCCAAACCTAATTTATTATAAGCTGCTTGAGCTGCGAGCATTCCGTTGCGTGTTTCTTTGGTGCCACCAGATTTTGAAATAACGATGCACAGAGTTCGATTGAGTTTTTTCCCAATGGCAGACAAAGTTCGATTCATTCCGTCGGGATCGGTATTGTCAAAAAAAAACGGTTTGAGTTTGTCCTTGCGAGGATCGCCGAGAGCTTGGGCAACGAATTGCGGACCGAGCGCGGAACCTCCGATGCCGATAAGCAGAAAGTTTTTGAATTTTCCACCTTCGCCTCGTGTGGCACCAGAATGAATGCTGGCGGCAAAATTTTTGATATTTATTAGTGTTTCTTCAATTTCGCGGCGGATCTCCGGGGTCGGTGCGAGCGATGGATTGCGCAGCCAATAGTGTCCGACCATGCGCTGTTCATCAGGATTGGCTATGGCCCCGGCTTCCAGCGCAGCCATATCCGCAAAGGCCTTTTGGATTTTGGGCTCCATGGTAGCAAAGAATCCGTCATCCACATTCATGCGGCTCAAATCAATTGCCAAACCCAGTTCTGGAAAGGGTGTGTAATATTTTTGAAAACGTTCCCACCACTGTTTTTTTGTATAATTCATATATTTGTCCGGCAGCGATTGAATGATTTTTTTTCCGGTTCTGGCAAGAAAATTCGCGGGCAAAATGAGCGGTTCAACGGCGGCTACACTGACAACGAAGTCTATCGTTGAATGCCATTTCACATCCGCTTCCGACAGCTCATCTTTGTGAAAGCCAACAATAACACCCTCAAAAGGCGGCATCCAATGAGCGATTTTGGCAGTTGGATATGATCAATTATAAATATCTCTCGGCTATTCTTTCTTACCGTCGCAAATTGCGCACATCAATTGCATCCATGCCTGCGGAGCGGATGGCTTGCAAACCAAGCTCGGTGTCTTCGTAAGCGCGACAGAATTGCGGTTCCACGCCGATGCGCCGCGCGGCTTCGAGAAAAATATCCGGCGCTGGCTTCTGCTTTTTCACCATCTCGCTGGTCACGACCGCAGCAAACAAATGCCGGATTTTCAAATGCTCCAGCACGCCGACGATGATTGGCTGCGTGCCTCCAGAGGCAACGGCCATGGGGATTTTGCCAAAATTGGCCAGGGCGATTTCCACCACGGCTTGGATTGGCTCAACCTGGGCCATGAGCGGTAGATAAACATTTTCCTTTTCGTGCGCCACGGCAATGTGGTCGAGCGAACGGCCCTGCTCCTCCGCCAGCATTTTCAAAATGTCGCGCGATGGCACGCCGCCGAGCGAATAAAAACGGTCCTCAGGGAAGTGCAAATCGTGCCGGCGCGTGATCATCTGCCAGGCGTGCCAGTGCAGGGGCATGGTGTCAGCCAGCGTGCCGTCGCAGTCGAAAATAAGGCCTTTAATATTGGTCATAATCTTAATCTTGCTCCTAATCGTAATCCTCAACACCGATTAAGAGTAAGATTACGATTGGGATTACGAGGGAAAATTACAAAGCGACCTTCCCTAATCGCTGCTCCATGTCATGCGTCATCAGCGGATCAATCAAGCCGTCCAGCTCGCCGTCAATGAAAGTGGAAAGATTGTAAAGCGTCACTTCGATGCGGTGGTCGGTGACGCGGTTTTGCGGGAAATTGTAGGTGCGGATTTTTTCGCTGCGGTCGCCGGTGCCGACCTGCGATTTGCGGTGCGCGGCGTATTTGGCATTTTCCTCGGCGACTTTTATTTCCAGCAGGCGCGAGCGCAAAACGGTCATCGCCTTCGCACGGTTTTTAATCTGTGACCGTTCGTCGGCGATGCGCACGGTCAGGCCACTAGGCTTGTGCTGGATTTGCACGGCAGAATCGGTGGTGTTCACGCCCTGGCCGCCTTTGCCGGACGCGCGGCAGACTGTAACTTCGATGTCATCGGGTTTGATTTCGACGTCCACTTCCTGCGCCTCGGGCAAAACGGCGACGGTGCAGGTGCTGGTGTGGATGCGCCCCTGCGCCTCGGTCGCCGGCACGCGCTGAACGCGGTGGACACCGCTCTCGTATTTCAGGCGCTTGAAAACATCCGTGCCGTTGATCTGGAAAATAATTTCCTTGAAGCCGCCGAGGTCGGACGGGCTGGAATCCAACGCCTCAATTTTCCAGCCGCGCGCCTCGGCGTAGCGGCAATACATCCGGTAAAGATCGGCGGAAAACAGCGCGGACTCGTTGCCGCCCGCGCCGGCGCGGATTTCCACAATCGTGTTGCGCGAATCCGTCGGGTCCGGCGGCACGAGGCCGAACTGGATTTGCTGCGCGATTTTTTTATCGTCCGCTTCCAGCCGCAAGATTTCTTCCTTCGCCATCAGCGCGAGTTCGGATTCGGCCGGTTCGGTTTTGAGCAGCGCGCGGTTTTCATTCAAGTCCGCGACCGTTTTCAAATATGCGGAACCGGCGGCGACCAGTTCTTTCAGCCGCGCGTATTCGCGCGACAGCTCCTGCGCGTTTTGCGGATTGTCAAAAACCTTGGCATCACTCAACAAGGATTCAACCTCGGCAAAGCGCTTGCGGAATCTTTCGATGTGCGGCTTTAAGTCCATTTATTTTAGCCACAGATGGGCACAGATGAAACACAGATAAGAAAACTGAAAGTGATTTCAGACGCGAAACCAAATTTCATCTGTGTTTCATCTGTGGCTCGACAAAAAACAAGCCGCCCGCAACCCCGGGAATTTCCGGTGCTGCGGGCGGCGTTGGGCGGAAAGCTAGACTTTTTTCTTCTTCTTCGAGGCGTGTTCGGCCTGCGCGGCCAGAGTTTTGGCGGCGCGTTGTTGGAATTTGTCCACGCGGCCAGCGGTATCCACAAACTTCTGCTGCCCCGTGTAAAACGGATGGCAGACGTTGCAGATGCCCACGATGATGGTCGAGCGGGTGGAACGGGTCTTGATCACGTTGCCACAGGCGCAACGGATCTCCGCGTCCACATATTTCGGGTGAATGTCCGTCTTCATAAAAAGGGTGCCAAACCTAGCAGGAAATTGCCGGATGGCAAGCGGGAATTTGCGGTATCACATGCGGTATTACAATCCAAACTGATTTGCCATGATGCCGATGACGCTTAACGGACCGGTGTCTTCGAGCCCATCTGCCGCCTTGTCGAGTTTCTGGAGCGAGAGCTTGGCATTCTTGTAAAATTCCTGGTCGTTGATCAGCTTGCTGACGGTGCCATTGCCTTGGTTGATCTTGAACAAGATACTATTCAGATTCGTCATCGATCCAGTCGCCGCGTGATACAACGTTTCATCCGTCAGCAGTTTGCCGATCGTGCCCTGGCCGGCGCTGGCATTGGTCACCACGAGCTTGATGGAGGCAATCATGTCGCTGGCCGATGCGGCGGTGCCTTGCAGATTGCTCACCGTGGTCAGCACCGAGGAATACAACGCGTCGTCGTAAATCAGCTTGCCGACGGTGCCTTGGCCGGAGGCGACCTGGCCGGTGATGTTGGTGATGTTCGCAATCGTTGCCGCCAGTTCATCCTTGTGGCTCTTGAAAAATTCACCCAGTGGACCAAATAAATTGTGGATGTCGTCGCTGGCAAAAGTCTTGGTCATGTTCTGGATGCCATCCACGGCCCCGTCCAGCTTGGTCATGATGGCGCTCAAATCCGGCTGTTCCACGGAGACGATTTCCGTGCCTTCCTTGGCGCGGGGCTGGTCCGGCGAACCAAAGTCTATCGCCACAAAGTTCTGGCCCATGAGGCCGGTGAATTTGATGCTAGCCTTGCTGTCGGTTTTGACCTGCGCGTTGTTGCGCAATTTCATTATGACGCTGACCTTGGTGTCGGTGAGCTGGATGTCATCCACGCGGCCGATTTCCACGCCGGCCATCTTTACGCGGTCGCCCACCTTTAAATCCTGCACGGTGGCAAACTGCGCGCTGACACGGTAACCGTGGCGGAACAAGTCCACGCTGCCCAAGGTTTCCACAATGATCCAGGCGGCGACCACCGCGAGAAAGACGAAGATGCCGAGTTTGGTTTCGAGTGAATTTTTCATAGACGAAATAAATTATTTTGGGCGCGCAAAATCCGCGTGCAGAAAATCATGCACGCGCGGGTCGGGAAAATTTTTCACCGCGTCGGGCGTGCCGACGGTCAAAATCTTTCCGTCGGCGATGACCGCGATCCGATCAGCCACGCCAAACGCCAAGTCGCGGTCATGCGAAACGACCAGGGACGTGACGTGGATGCGGCGCTTGAGTTCCAAAATCTCGTTGCCGATGACGACGGACGAAAGCGGGTCCAACTCGCTCGTGGGTTCGTCGTAAAGGATCATCTGCGGCTCGATGACCAGCGCGCGGGCAATGGCAACGCGCTTTTTCATGCCGCCGGAAAGCTCGGACGGCATTTTATTCACCGCGTCCTTGAGGCCGACATCATCCAGTTTTTCGGCCACAATTTTTTCAATCTCCGCCGGCGTTTTAAGCCGATGCTCGGTCAGATAAAGCCCGACATTTTCGCCGACCGTCAGCGAATTGAGCAGCGCGCCGGATTGAAACACGAGCGCCATGCGATATTTCGCCGCGATTTCCGGCGTGCTGATGGATTCGCCGTTGATGAGAATTTCGCCCGCATCGGGTTCTTCCAGGCCGATCAGATGCTTAAGCAGCACGCTTTTGCCGCTGCCACTTGGCCCCATGATGACGAAGATTTCCCCGGGCCGGACATCCAGATCAATGCCATTCAGCACTTTCTGCCCGCCGAAACTTTTGTGCAGGCCCCGCACGACGAGGCTGACGCCGGAAATTTGATTGTTCGCGCCGTTCATTTCAACAAAAAGCGGGTGAGGATGTAGTCAAAAATCACGATGAGCACGATGGAGTTCACCACAGCCTTCGTGACCGAGCGGCCGATGCCGCGCGGACCGCCGATGGTCGTCAAACCCTGATGGCATGACACCACGCCAAGGATGATCGCAAAACAAAAGCTCTTGAACACGCCGTTGCCCACGTCTTTCAGCTCCACGATGTTTTTTAAATCGGAGAAGAACGCGAGAAAAGGAATTTCCATGTGCTGGTTGACATCCGCCACCACCGCGCCGCCAAACCAGCCGACGAGAATGGAAAAAATGACCAGCAGCGGCAGCGCCAAGGCAATGGCCAGCACCCGCGGCAACACGAGATAGTGAATCGGATTGATGTTCATCGTGCGCAGCGCGTCAATTTCCTGATACACGCGCATCGAGCCGATTTCCGCCGCCATCGCGGAACCGATGCGGCCCGCGATCAAAATGGCCATCATCACCGGCGCCAATTCTTTCGCGATGGCGATGCCCACCACACCACCCACGGCGCTGGCGAGGCTGCGTTCCACCAAAATCGGGCCGGTCTGCAACGCGATGACCGCACCGATGAAAAACGACAGCACGCACACCATCAGCAGACTGGCGTTGCCGATCTCGAAAAACTGCTCGAAAACTTTTTGCCGCTGCCGCCACGCCTGCGGCAAAGCCAGCAGCGTGCGCCAGAACAACAAAACGATTTCTCCGACATTTTCAAACATGATTTGTGCGCGGTTTATTTTTTAGGCGGCGGCACCTGGGAAACTGTGAAATAAAACAGTTTGGTCTGCGCCGATTCCTTGGCTGATTGATACTGGAAAAGGCCGAACAGGAGCGAGACTTTTTTCTGCTCCGGCGCGCGGTCGCGGCGATACAAGTTCCAAAATAACGACCGGCTGCTGGCACCGGTTTTCTGGTTGTCTTCCGCGCGCCAGAACGACCAGAGCGGCGACCAGTTGCGCTCGATACCGCGATTGTCGGGCACCGCCGGTTCAACGGGCGCGAGCACTTGCAGGCGTTCGTTACCGTTGAAATCGTGGTGCCAGGTGAAGAATGGCCACATATCCAGCCGCGTTTTTTCCGCGCCAGTCTCGGTGTTTTTTTCCGTCAGGCGGGAATAAAGATAGAGCAACACCCGCGTGCGCTGCTGGTCGAGCGGCGCGGACTGCGCGTGGCTGAACGTGTAGAGCGGCCAGAGATAGGAATCACTTTCCCTAGTGCTGTTGCGCGATTCGCTGAACACGGGCCAGATGCGCGAGGTGTGCTTGCCTTCGCCACGCGCGAAAATCACGAATGGCCACGGCCCCTGCCATTCGTGATTTTTTTTCGCGCGCTCGTCAATCCAGGTGAATACGGGCCAGAGCACGGAGGTGGAATCATGTTGCGGCGAACGGCTGGTGACGAAAAAGGGAATGGAAGCACGGAATTTCTCCGGGTTTTCCGTGCCAGCCCCATTGTCTTGTTTCAAATAAAACGGCCAGAAATAGAACGACTGGTCGTGGCCGGCTACGAGTGTGAGGTCGCCAAAACCGTTGGTCTGCGTGGTCACATCCTTGTGTTCGTGCCCGACGAACGGCCAGACCTGCCAGCCGTTCAGCCCGTCGCCGCGGCGGATGGAAACGAAAGGATAAACATAATTGTCGGTGACGACGTCGCGTTTGCGCGTCTCGCTGTAAAACGGAAACATGACGAAATAAATTTCATCATGAAACAGTCGGTGTTTGAGCCGGCCATAAAACGGCACGAAGGCCGTGTAATTCAAATTAGTGTCCGGCGAGCGCTGCTGAAAATAAAGCGGATAAAGCGTAAAGCGTTTCGTGTCCGTTTCATTTGGCTCCTGACCGCCGGCGGTGCTGATCAACTGGCCGAACTGCCAGCGCTGTTCGTGGCCGTAACGAATGTGCGACAGCAGCGGATAAAGAAAATCATCTTCGTGCGATTCGACGGAAGGATTGCGGTCGCAGGAAAAAAACGGCGGCAAGGCCCAGACGGATTCTGAATCGGTCTGCTGCGAATAATAAAACGGCCCGGCGGCTTCCGTGCGGCAGCCATTCTCGAACGTCAGTTGGAAACGATCAAAAATGAAGCCGATGGCGGGATCGGCTGCCCAGGCTGAAAAAATCGGACTAATCATTCCAGCGACCAGCAAAGTCAAAATAAAGCGCATTAACGAACTGCCGGCTTGGCAGCTCGTAGTTTGCTTTATCGTTATTGCTTGTTGATTCATCTGGTTTTTTGCCTGATGCAATACTATTTTAACAATGATATTGACTTTGGCTGTTTTTCCCGTATTTTACTTCTCAATTGAGGTTTTTTACCTCGGTTCCTCCTAGACCCGGTGTCGGCGAGTTGCTGACATCGGGTTTTTTAATGAGCGGCCGCCAGCGGCCAATCAAACTCAGCAACGCCGGCAAAAAGGTCAACCCTGCAATCATGCACGTTGCGATTCCCACCGACATGATGAAACCAAGGCTGCGGATGCCGCGATGCTGCGCGAGAATCAGACTGCCGAATCCCGCGATGGCCGTCAATCCCGACACGAGCACGGCTTTGCCCGTGCTGCGCGACAGAATTCCCGGCGTGCCTTCCTCGGCGTAGCGGTTCAAAATGTGAATGCCATTGGTGACGCCAATGCCGATGACTAGTGGCAGCGTCATGATGTTTGCTAAATTAATAGGCACGCCCGCCCAGCCCATCAAACCGGCCAGCCAGAGTGTGCCGATGCCGACCGGAATCAATGCCAGAATCACCGCGCCGAGACTGCGGAAATGGAACAGCACCATGAGCGCGATCGCGGCGAGCGAATACCACGCCGCCTGCACATAGCTGTTCTTCAGCAGCGTTTCATATTCGTAGAGTTGCACCGGTGTGCCGGTGACGTTCGGGTCCACGGTGCGCAATTCGTTGACGAATTTTTCCTGCGGCGCGCGCTGCCAGACGTCCTGCTTGGGATAAACCTGGATTAAATATTTTCCGTTCACGCCGACAAAGCGGTGATGCAAAGCCGGCGGCAGATCTTCCACGCGCGGCAGCGTGGTGTCGTCCTGCCGCTGCAAAAGCTGAAACGTGTCGCGCAGGTCCGTCAGCAGCGCCTGCTGAAATTGCGCGAGCTTGGCAGCATATCCCGCCTGCTTGACCGCGTCGCCGGCCAGCATCGTCTTGCGCAAATCCGTGATGGACTGGCACAGCGCAGCCAGTTGTCCGGCCAGCACCGGATCGTTGGTGCCGACCTCTTGCGCGGCTAACCGGAGATAGCACGAGGTATAAAAAATGGTGCCGCTCAAATCTTCAAGATCAACGGGCCGCAAATCCGGCGCGTTGAATTTGAGCGCCGCCACTTCGCTTTTCACTTCGCCAATCAGCCGCCGTTTTTCGCCTTGGTCCGGCCGCAAAAAATCTTTGTAAAACGGCGGCTCGGTAGCGGCCACCGTCGGCAGCTTCTCGATCTGTTCCTGCAGCGCCACCGCGTTCGTCAGCGAATCGGCCAGCACCGCGCCATAAAGCAGCGATTTGTCCGCCGAATCCAGCAGCGTCTGTTCAAACACCACCGACGACAAACTCGGGCTTTGCATCTTGATCAGGTTGTAATCGAAATACACTTTGCGTGCCTCGAACAACGCCGCCGCGCACAGGCTCGCAATGATCGCGGTCACCAGCACGGGCCGTTGCAGCCAGTAATTTTCGAGCCGCGCCCGCCGGTCATCTTCGCGGATGCTGTGGTCAATGACATTTTGCCGGCCGCGCAGCAGCAGCACCGGCAGCAGCGTCATCATGGGAACGAGGCAGACCAGCAGACCGCCGCCGCAAATGATGCCCATTTCCTTGATGCCTTGAAAATGGGTGAAATACATCGCCAGAAACGCGCCCGCCGTCGTCAGCGCGCCGGTGAAAATGCCCTGGCCGGTGAACACCATCGCCTTGGTAATCGCCTCCTGCTCCGTTTTGCCGTGGTGCAATTCCTCCTCGTAGCGCGTAATCAAATGCACGGCATAATCAATCGCCAGCCCGATCAGCATCGGCACAAACGTGATCGTCAAAATATTCAAATGCCCGACCGTCGCCGTCGTGAACGCCAGCGTGTAGCCCAGTCCGACCACCAAGCAAATGGTGGCCTTCACGGGCCGGCCCGTTTCGTGATAACCGTAGATGAAAATAATTGCGCACAGCACCATCGCCACGACGCTCGCGAGCGTCGTGTCTTTCTGCGACTGCGTCATCTCGTCGTAATCCAGCACCGGTTCGCCCGTGATGCCGACATTCACGCCGGGAACTTCCACTCGCGTTTGTTTGACCAACTCGCGCAACCGGTCCACGACGTCGCCGTTTTTGTCATCGTCGGGCGCGTGCGTTGTCACTACAAAAATCCGGCCGTTGGCAAATGTCAGGTAGCTGGCCAGCACCGCCTCGTCGCCGCCGAGCAGCGTCATGACGTTCGGCGACGGCGGCACGCCCGACCGCAGCAAAGCGTCATTCGCCTGCGACACGATGCGCCCCAGCGCCGGCAGCGATTTGACGAGCGATTTGTTTTCCGCATTGTCCTCCTGCTTCGCGGTGCGAAACGCCTTGTTCACCTGCGCAAAAAGCGAAACCAGATTCGTCGTCACCGTGAACTGCTGGATAAACGGCATCGCCGTGCGCAGCAAGTCGCGCGTTTCCACCAAGTTCGTCACCTCCGCGAATTGCAGCGCCTTCGTGCCCATCACCGACATGCTTTGCTGGTAGAAAACGTCGCGGAAAAAATTCGTTTCCGCCTGCATCTTCGCCGCGATGCGCTCGACGAACTGCCGGTTTTTTTCCGCGTCGTCGCTTTCCACCACCACCACCAAATCGTCCGGCTGCGGGAACTCCTTTTGAAAGGCGAGATAGTTCTGATGATACTTCTGGTTCGGCCCCACCAGATTGTCGCGGTTCATGTCCGCTTTCAGAAACAAGGCGGTGTAGCCCACGCATAAAATAAACAGCACCACCTGCGGCCAGAAAAACCAATGCGGATAGCGGCAGATGCCTGCCGCCAGCCGGCCCAGCAGCCGGGCCAGAAAACTGTCTGCGCTCAACGCCTTCATGGCCTTCAGCCCAGCTTCTCCACAAACACCGCCGTGCCGTAGCATAACACTTCCGTGATGCCCGGCGCGATTTCCGTCGCGTCATAGCGCACGCCGACCACCGCGTTGGCGCCCAGCTCGCCCGCGTGCGTGAGCATGAGATTGAACGTGTCTTCCCGCGCGCGTTCGCAGAGCTGCGTGTAAAGCGTGATGTTGCCGCCGAAGAGGCTCTGAATGTTCGCGCCGATGTTGCCGATGACCGAGCGCGACCTGACCATGATGCCGCGCACCACGCCAAACGATTTGGTGATGCGGTAACCCGGCAGCTCAAACGTGGTGGTGGTCAGCGGATGTGTCTGGCTCATAACCCACTGATTGAACACCACGCCGCGCCCAGGCAAAAGCCAAATTTCACGGCGACAGGAACGCAAACGCCGGCAGATTCCGCAGCACGGTGAACACCAGCACCACCACCAGCAGCGGCCAGAGTAATTTGACCCGGATAAATTCTCCGGGTTCCTGGCCGTGAAATTTTTTGACGCCGAACCAAAGGCCGCGCAGCGCCACTGCCGCCAGACCGAAAACGAACAGCGCATTGTCGCGCAGCGCCGTGGCAAAATTCCCGTGGAGCAACGCGTAAAGCGCCCGCGTGGCGCCGCAGCCGGGACAGTTCAGGCCGGTGAGCGCGTGAAACTGGCAGACGGGATAAAACTGGTGCGCCGACGGGTTGAAGAAAAAAACCGTGGCGGCAATGCCCGCCGCCACCATCGCCAGCACGATGACCGCGAACCGCGTGTTTGCCGACGAAATTTTTGGCGGCGCCGCGCTCATTCAGAAATGGCTGAAATGCCAGTGCAGCGCGCCCGGACTCAACAAAGCCAGCCGGAACAGTCCCAGTCCGCAAGCGAAAAGCAGATTGGCCGCCGACAGCACCAGGCCGATGATGGCCGTGGTGCGGCCTTCCTGCGGCTCCGGCTGCGAGCTAATCTGGATCAGCGCGATGAGGGAAAACACCAGGCCGAACAGGTTGAACGGCACGCAGCAGCAGCACGTCCACGCCAGCAGCCCGCAAACCAGCCCGGCGGTGGCGAGGGAGTTGGTTCCGCGCGGTGCCGCCGCGACGGGTTTGACCGCGCCGATGGGCGGCGGGGTGCCGGCGAAATCTCCGGCCAGCTCCGGCAACAGGCCGAGAAAGCTCCAGTCCGCCGCGCCGTCCACAAACACCGGCGTGCGGCTTTCCACGCGGCCTTGGGCGAGCCACTGGCGGAGTTGTTGCAAATTGACGGAGCCGTAAGTTTTTCCGTCAGCGCCGATAATGCGATACATAGATCAATGGTGGTGGAGGGGTTGAAATTGCGGCGACCGGCCAAGGATGTGAGAAACACCCCAAATAATCAGCCCCAAATAGAAGAGGCTGAAAAGGCCGCCCGCGAGAATGCCGATCCAGGCATGGACGACACCGCCCGCCGCCGGATTTTTGCGTTGGAAGCGCAGCCCGAGTATGCCCAGCGCGAACGCCGCCAGCCCCAGCGGCAGGCCCAGCACCGGAATCGCGGAAAAAACGCCAAGATAATAAGCCGTCAGCGCGCGGATGTTTTTATAGGGAATGATGACATTCAAACCGCCATCCGATTTGGGCGGCGGCGGGGCGGCGGGCAGCACCGGGGGCGCGGCGGGCGCGAACAACGCCGCCAGTTCCGGCACCGCTTCCAAGATCGTCCAATCGGCTGCGCCCTCGGTCAGCACGCGGGTTTTCCGTTCCACGCGTCGTTGCGCGATCCATTGTTTGAGCTGTTCAAGTTGGACAGGCCCATATTCCTGGCCGTCGGAACCGAGAATTTTATAGTTCGCACTCATGTCATTCCTCGTCGCCGCCGGCCGCGCCGCCATCCGTGCAGACGCCGCGTTTGGCCGTGGCGATAAACTCTAGCATTGTTTTTGCGCCGGGGCTGGAAAAATCATTTCGCGCGGCAGCCACGGCGGCGGTGACATTTTTTCCGCTGCGAAACAGCGCGTGATACAGCTTCTTCAATTCCAGCCGGTCCGCTGCGGAATAACCCGCGCGGCGCAGGCCGACCACGTTCAGCCCGCAAATGCGATTGTTCCCGCGCGCCACGGTAAACGGCGGCAAGTCTTTGCTGATGCCCGATCCGCCTTGCATGATGGCCAGGGTGCCGACGCGGCAAAACTGGTGGACGAGACAGTTGCCGGACAGAAACGCGCGGTCCTGCACCGTGACGTGCCCGCCGAGCGGCGTGCCGTTGGCGATGATGACGTGATTGCCGACGACGCAGTTGTGCGCGATGTGCGCGTTGGCCATGATGAAATTGTGGGAGCCGACCACGGTGGCTTCGGCCGGTTTCGTGGCGCGGTTGACGGTGACGTGTTCGCGGAAAACATTATTGTCGCCGATGACGATGCGCGTCGGCTCGTCCTGGTATTTCAAATCCTGCGGCGCGTCGCCGATGATGCAGCCGGCGTGAAATTTGTTGCCAGATCCGATTTTCGTCACGCCCGTCAAATAAACGTGCGGCCCGACGGTGCAGTCCGCGCCCAGCTCCACATCCGCGTCAATCACCGCATACGGCCCGACCCGGACGTTCGCGCCGAGTTTCGCCTGCGGATGAATGATGGCGGTGGGGTGAATCATTTTCATCAAGCTAAACACAGTTAAACCCGGATTAAAACTGAATTTTTGCCGCGCGAAGATGCGTTGTGCCTTCGTGCCTTCGCGGTTAAATTGAATTAGAAATGACTGGCGCGCCGATAACCGAACCCAATCCGCAATCCGCAATCCGCAATCCGCAATTGCCGGAGCTGCTCGCGCCCGCCGGCGACTGGGAGTGCGCCAAAGCCGCCGTGGAAAACGGCGCGGATGCGATTTATTTCGGCCTCGACAAGTTCAACGCCCGGATGCGCGCGAATAATTTCACCGAAGCGGATCTGCCGAAGCTGATGGAATTTCTGCACCGGCGCGGCATAAAAGGCTACGTCACCTTCAACACGCTCGTCTTTGAAAATGAAATTGCCGACGCGAAAAATTATCTGCGCGCGATCATCGCCGCCGGCGTGGACGCGGCCATCGTGCAAGACGTCGGCATCTGCAAATTGATCCGCGAGCTTTCGCCGGATTTTCCGATTCATGCCTCGACGCAAATGACGATCACGAGCGCAGCGGGCATTGATTTTGCCCGCGACCTCGGCTGCAATCTCGCGGTGCTGGCGCGCGAATGTTCGATTGCGGAGATTGAAAAAATAAATTCCGCACTCCGCACTCCGCATTCCGCACTTCCCCTCGAAGTTTTTGTCCACGGCGCGCTGTGCGTCGCGTATTCCGGCCAGTGTTTGACGAGCGAATCGCTCGGTGGCCGCAGCGCCAATCGCGGCGAATGCGCGCAGGCGTGCCGGATGCCGTATGATTTGATTTCCGACGGCCAGCCGATTCCACTCGGCGACAAACGGTATTTGTTAAGCCCGCAGGATTTGTCCGGGCTGGAAGTGTTGCCGGAACTCGTCCGCGTCGGCGTCGCCTCGCTGAAAATCGAGGGCCGGCTCAAGTCGGCGGAATATGTCGCCAGCATCACGCGCGTCTATCGCACGGCCTTGGACAAATTGATTAACCACGAAGCAATCAAGAAACAAAACCCGGAAAACTTTGTTCCTTCGTTGCTTGGTTGTTCAAATTCAGACCGCTACGAGCTGGAAATGAGTTTTTCGCGCGGCCTTTTCACCGGCTGGTTCGGCGGCACGGACAATCAAAAACTCGTCCACGCGCGGTTTGGGAAAAAGCGCGGCGTGTTTCTTGGCGAGGTGAAAAAAATTGTGCGTGATGGCGTCATCACCAATCTCGCCGCGCCGGTCAAATTGGGCGACGGCATTGTTTTCGACGCCGGCCGGCCGGATGAGAAAGAAGAGGGCGGACGCATTTACGAAATTCAAGAGCCGCGTTTCAAAATTCCCGGCGAGACATTGACGGAGCTGCGTTTCGGCTACGGCGATGTGAATTTTCTCCGCGTCCAAGTCGGCGACAAAATTTGGAAGACCAACGATCCCGAACTCGACAAGCGCCTGCGCCAGAGTTTTGCCGGCGACGCGCCCAGATTTCAGCGGCCGATTGAAATCGAAGTTCACGGACTCGTCGGCAAACCGCTGACGGTTATTGCGCGCGATGAATCCGGCAACGTGGCCCAAGTCGAATCCGCGATGCCGCTGGCAAAAGCCGAGAAGCTGCCGCTATCCGCAGAAAAATTGCGCGACCAGCTTGGCCGTCTTGGCGGCACGCCGTTCAAACTTGGCGAACTGAAAAATTTTCTGGCCGGCGAAGTCTTGCTGCCGGTGAGCGAATTGAACCGGCTCCGGCGCGAGTTTGTGGCCGGACTGGAACGGCTTCGCGCGCAGCCGAAGCGATGGACTTTCAATGATTGCGGAGTGCGGAGTGCGGAGTGCGGAGTGGCCGAATCCAGTGTGGTGCATTCCGAAAATCCGAAGTCCGAACTCGCCAATGCGCAATTGCTTGTCCTCGTCCGCAATCTTGCACAGCTCGAAGCTGCGTTGAAGTGCGGCGCGACGACAATTTATTGCGAGTTTGAAGACCCGAAAAAATATCGCGAGGCGGTGACATTGTTTCACACCGCGCGCGGCTGTGCTGCCCCAACTTCCAACTCCCATCTTCCAGCTCCTGCAATCTTTGTCGCTCCGCCGCGCATTTTCAAAATGGGCGACGACTGGATTCTTAAACAAGTTCGTTCGTGCAACGCCGACGGCTATCTGGTCCGCAACTACGATCATTTGAAATTTTTCGCGGACACGCGGCGCGTCGGTGATTTTTCGTTGAATGTCGCGAACCGCGTCACGGCGG
This sequence comes from uncultured Verrucomicrobia subdivision 3 bacterium, assembly GCA_903944085.1. Classification (GTDB taxonomy): domain Bacteria; phylum Verrucomicrobiota; class Verrucomicrobiia; order Limisphaerales; family UBA11358; genus UBA11358. The sequence goes on along the minus strand of CAJAQO010000312.1, from coordinate 5,698 downwards.
ATTATTTCAAAAATCATTTCGGCCTCGAACGCGTCACCGCCAGCTACGACTTGAACGCGACACAACTTGACGCGCTGTTGCAGGCCGCGCCGCCGGAATGGTTCGAGATCACGATTCATCAGCACATGCCGATGTTTCACATGGAGCACTGCGTGTTCTGCGCTTTTCTGTCGAAGGGAAAAGATTATCACGACTGCGGGCGGCCGTGCGACGTGCATGACGTGCGGCTGCGCGACCGCGTGGGTGCGGAGCATCCGCTCAAGGCCGACGCCGGCTGCCGCAACACGGTGTTCAATTCGCAGGCGCAAACCGGCGCGGAGTTTGTGGAACGGCTGCTGGCGCTCGGGGTCCGCAATTTCCGTATGGAATTTTTGAATGAAAACCCCGACGAAGTTGTTCGCACCATCACGAAATACCGGCAATTGTTGCGCGGCGAAATTTCCGGCACGCAGCTCTGGCGCGAATTGAAACTGTTCAACCAGCTCGGCGTCACGCGCGGCCAGATGGGAAAATGACATGCTGGACGACTCGCCATTATCACCCCGGTTCGTGGCGTGGCCATGTGACCACTGCGGCAATGGCATTGAGTTTGACGCCGTGCAACTTGCCGATCGCGATTTTTGCCGGGTTTCCTGTCCGCACTGCGGCCAGGAAACCAGCCTCCAAGAACCGCCGCCGCCACCACCGCTGCCACCGCCGCCGCCGCTCGTTCCCGACGAAGGTTGGACGCAGCCGGCCCAGCCGAACTATTCGGCAGAGCAGGAACCGGAAAAAGCCAGCGCCGAAATTCCGCCGCCACCGCCGGCGCTTAACGAACCGGCCGCCGAACTTCCCGCCGCCGAACTGCCCCCAACGCTGGTGCCAAAAACCATCACGGTTGCGCTGCCGCCGGAGCCGCTGCCGCCGACGCACACGCGCGCGGCGGCGGATGTGCGCTGGCTCACGGATTTGGGCGTGGTTTATTTCAAGCAGCACCAGTTCGGCGAGGCGTTTCTGTGTTTCAGAAAAGCCGCACAGCAAGGTTTTGCCACCGCACAATTTTGCCTGGCCGTCTGTTACTTCAACGGCCACGGCACGGACCGCGATGAGGCGGCCGCGCTGCCGTGGCTGCGACAAGCCGCCGCGCAAGGTGACGCGAACGCGGAGTTCACCCTTGGTCTGGCTTACAGCCTGGGCCGCGGCGTCGCACCCGACGCCGTGTTCGCCACGCAATGGCTGGAGCAGGCCGCCGCCCACGGTCATCCCGAAGCCATTCTGCGCGTCCGCGCGCCGGCCACCCGGCCCGCGCCAGGTCCCGCCATTGCACCAGCGCCTGCGGAAAAAACGGTCGAAAAGCGCCGGCATGAACTGCAACGTCTCATCCTCGGACTGTTCGGGAAAAAATCTTAGCTGGCTCGGCGCGGAAAATATTTTTGCCGCCGGATGGCTGACCGTAAAAAACCACGGCTTGCCGGCCGTTGGTTTGGTCTGCCAAAAGTATTAGTGCGGAAGCAAATCCTCAACTCGCCTTCACCGCCGCGACGAGCGCGTTCAGCGAGGCTTTCGCATCGCCAAAGAGCATCCGGGTGTTGTCCTTGTAGAAGAGATGATTTTCGATGCCGGCGAAACCGGCAGCCATCGAACGTTTCATCACTATGACGGTCTTGCAGCGGTCGGCCTCGATGATCGGCATGCCGTAAATCGGACTGGCCTTATCTTCGCGCGCGGCGGGATTCACCACGTCGTTCGCGCCGATGACGAGGCAGACATCCACGCGATCCATCGAAGGATTGATCGCTTCCATTTCGATGAGTTGGTCGTAAGGCACATTTGCTTCGGCGAGCAAAACATTCATGTGGCCGGGCATGCGGCCGGCGACCGGATGAATCGCAAACTGCACTTCCACGCCGCGCTTGCCGAGCTCGTCGGAAAGTTCGCGCACGGAATGCTGCGCCTGCGCCACGGCCATGCCGTAGCCGGGAACAATCACGACGCGCTGCGCGTAGGCCAGCAGCAGCGCCACTTCGTCGGCTTGAATCGGTTTGACGGTGCCGGCAATGCCACTGGCCGCCGCCGTCGCCCCGCCGCTGGAGCCGAATGCGCCAAACAAAACATTCGTCACCGGCCGGTTCATGGCTTTGCACATGAGCAGCGTGAGCAGCGTGCCGGACGAGCCGACCAGCGTGCCGGCGACAATCATGGCGTTGTTGTGAATCGCAAAACCGTCCGCCGCGACCGCAAGGCCGGTGAAGGAATTCAACAGCGAAATCACGACCGGCATGTCCGCGCCGCCGATGGGCATGACCATCGCGATGCCGAAAAACAGCGCCAGCGCGAACATCGCGATGAAGGCGGTGACCGCATTGCCGCCGGTGGCGTTGAATGTCAGCCAGCCGCCCAAGCCGAGAATCACCAGCCAAATCAGGCCATTGAGAATGTTTTGGCCGGGGAACGTGTGCGGCTTCTCAAATTTTCCTTCCAGCTTCAGATACGCGATGATGCTGCCGGAAAACGAGAGCGAGCCGATCAGCGTGGCGAACAGCATGGGCACCGTGATGAACGCCGTGACCGGTTCCGCGCCGTGCGCGTCTTTCAAAAATTCCAGGCTCGCGACCAGCGCTGCCGCGCCGCCGCCGAGGCCGTTGAAAAGCGCGACCATTTGCGGCATCGAGGTCATCTTCACCGAATACGCGCCGATCGCGCCGATGATCAGGCCGATGACCGTGCCGATGACGATGAGCGTGTAATTAAAAGTCCAGCCGTGGGACCAGACCGAGCTGCCGTCGGTTTTGAGCAGCGCGCACAGCGCGATGAACATGCCCGCCGCCGCGACCAGATTGCCGGTCCGCGCGGTTTTCGGCGAACTCAGAAACTTGATGCCGAGAATAAATAAAACCGAGACGCCGATGATGATGAGAGGGACGATTTGAGAACTCATGGCTATTTCTTTTTCTTGAACATTTGCAGCATCCGGTCCGTGACCATGAAGCCGCCGAACACGTTGGCCGATCCGAAAATCACCGCGACAAAACCGAGCACCTGCGTGAGCACGCTGTCCGCATCCGCCAGCACCAAAATGCCGCCGAACAAAATGATGCCGTGAATGGCGTTCGTGCCGGACATCAGCGGCGTGTGCAGCATCGAAGGCACTTTGGAAATCACCTCAAAGCCGACAAAGACGGCGAGAATGAAAATGAACAGAATGTTGGTATCCATAAAAAATCAGTTTGGTTTGGGCAGCAGTTTCTCGTTCACGATTTTGCCGCCGTGCGTAATGAGGCAGCCTTTGATGATTTCATCGTCGAGCTTGAGCACAAAGGTCTTTTCTTTTTTGTCCCAGAATTCCTCGACGAGCGCCACGAGGTTCGCGGCATAAACCTGGCTGGCGTGCAGCGGCACGCGGGCGGGCAGGTTGGCGACGCCGACAATTTTCACACCCTTGCGGTCGGTGACTTGGTCATAAACGACGCCTTCAACATTGCCGCCGCTCTCGACCGCCATGTCAATCACCGCGCTGCCGGGCTTCATTGCGTCGAGCATTTCGTTGGTGACCAGAATCGGCGCGCGCCGGCCAAACACTTGCGCGGTGGTGATGACAATGTCCGAATCGCCGCAGGTTTTCTTCATCGCGTCGCGCTGTTTTTGGATTTGCTCCTCGGTCAGCGCCTTCGCATAACCTTCCTTTGTCTGGCCGGTTTCGCCGAGATCAATTTTCAAAAACTGCGCGCCCAGTGATTTCACCTGCTCCTCGACCACCGGCCGCGTGTCGTAAGCCGTGACTTTCGCGCCGAGCCGTTTCGCCGTGGCAATCGCCTGCAACCCGGCGACGCCCGCGCCGATGATGAAAACTTTGGCTGGCAGAATCGTGCCCGCCGCCGTGGTCATCATCGGAAAAATTTTGTTCACATGACTCGCGGCCTGAATCACCGCGACGTAGCCGCCGAGATTCGCCTGCGAAGAAAGCACGTCCATTTTTTGCGCCCGCGTCGTGCGCGGAATGAATTCCATGCTGATGGCGCTGACGCCGTGCTCGGCGAATTTCTGGACCAGTTCCTTTTCGTTGAACGGATCGAGCAGGCTCGCGTGAATCGCGCCTTGCTTGAGCCACGCGATTTCTTCCACCGGCGGTTTGCGCAGGCGCAGCACGATGTCGCCGGAGCTGACGAGCGCCTTGCGGTCGGCGGTGATGATCGCGCCGGCTTTCAGATAGGCTTCGTCGGAAAATCCGGCGGCCAAGCCGAGTCCGGCCTCGACCTCGACTTGCGCGCCGAGCTTGACCAGTTTGCCGACGCTGTCCGGCGTGAGCGGCGCCCGGGTTTCGCCGGGGTGAGTTTCGCGGGGAACGGAAATCTTCATGGCTTGAATTTACATGGGATAATATCAAGCTTTTGCCACAAGCAACCCATTTTTTGGCATTAAAATTTTTCGGTGGCTGGGCGCCACTGAACCAAGAAAAGAAAATGCGCCTCCGTTGATCTTCGCTGAACAAAGCAAAAAGCCGCGAATTGCTTCGCGGCTTTTGGCGTGTTCAAACATTAAATCAAGCCGCGACGGCGAGGTCTTTTTTCAAAAATGCATCCATCGCCTGCGCGGATTTTTTCCCGTCGCCCATCGCGAGAATGACCGTGGCCGCGCCGCGCACGATGTCGCCGCCGGCAAAGACGCCGGGAATGCTCGTCGCGCCGTTTCCATCGGCGACGATGTTGCCCCACTTGTTCAATTTCAAATCCGGGCAGGTCGCGGTTAGCAGCGGATTCGCCTTGGTGCCGATGGCCACGACGACGACATCGCAATCCAAAATAAATTCCGAGCCGGGAATGACTTCGGGCCGGCGACGACCGGAGCTGTCCGGTTCGCCGAGTTTCATTTTCTGGCATTTCATACCCGTGACCCACCGCTTGTCGTTGCCGAGCACTTCAATCGGCGCGGTGAGAAATTCAAACTTCACACCTTCCTGCTCCGCGTGGTGGACTTCCTCGGCACGCGCCGGCAATTCGTCATGCGTGCGGCGATAAACGATCATCGCCTCTTTTGCACCGAGCCGCTTGGCCGTGCGCACGGCATCCATCGCCACGTTGCCGCCACCGACCACGGCGACGCGCTGGCCATTCAGCACCGGCGTGTCGCTGCGCGGAAAATCATACGCCGCCATCAAATTGATGCGTGTGAGGTATTCGTTCGCGGAATAAACACCCTTGAAATTTTCGCCCGGCACGTTCATGAACACCGGCAAACCCGCGCCGTTGGCGATGAAGATGGCGTCGAATTTTTCCTGCAATTCCGGAATCGTGTAAGTGCGGCCGATGACGACGTTGCACTCGATTTTCACGCCGGCTTCTTGAAGCCGCTCGACTTCCTGCGCGACAATTTTTTTCGGCAGACGAAATTCCGGGATGCCATAAACCAGCACGCCGCCGGGCTTGTGCAGCGCCTCGTAAATTGTCACGTCGTGGCCGAGCTTGGCGAGTTCGCCGGCGGCGGTGAGGCCGGCTGGCCCGGAACCGACGATGGCCACTTTTTTGCCGGTCGGCTGCGGTTTGATTTGTGGCAACTGATCGCGATGTTCGCGCGCCCAATCGGCGACGTAGCGTTCCAAATATCCGACGCCGACAGGCAAACCCTTGGCGCGCACACATTCAGCTTCGCACTGCGTTTCTTGCGGACAAACGCGACCGGTCACTGCGGGCAGCGCGTTGTCGCCGAGCAGACTTTGCGCGGC
>CAJAQO010000311.1 GCA_903944085.1 uncultured Verrucomicrobia subdivision 3 bacterium | reverse complement strand
TTGCCGCCGTAGCCGCCGAGCGGCGAAATCCAAATCGCGAGATGAGCGTCCATTTTTTCCATCTGCATTTTTAGAGCAGCGAACCCGCCGGGAAACTTGTTCGTGTTCTCGGCCCAGAGTCCCTGGCCGGGCGTATCCCAGCCGTCGTCCACAAGATAGGATTTCACCGGCACGCCGCGTTTCTGCACCAACTCGTCGTTGAAACGATTCACCACGTTCAGCATTTTTTCCGCGTCCGCTGAAAAGCCGAGGTCATACCAGCAGTTGTAATGCAAAAACGGACGCGACGGTCGCGCGCGTTCGCGTTCGAGGTAAAACAGAAATGCGCGGCGCAACTGGCCTTCCGGCGCGACGCCCGCCACCGCGCCGAACGAATAATTTTGCGCCGGCGAAAGTTCCAACTTGCAGGCCAAACCAATGCGAGCGCCCGTATCAGCCAGCGCATTTTGTGCGCCGGGCATCTCGACTCCGAAAAACATTCCACTGCCAGCCACCGGGCATCCGGGCACGGAACCGATGGTCTGTGCGCCGGCAATCCGCACATCCGTCAGTTCGATGCCAAACAAAGGAATCGTTTTTTCCGGCGACGATAATTCCACGGTCTGGCGGATGTAGCTGGAGCCATCGCGCAACTCGGCCCGCCAGTGCGCGCGGAGGCCGCGAGCGGAAACCAATTCAGCTTCGAGCGCCACACCGCCAATCCGCTCGGCCACGCGCACGCCATCCGGCGAAGGCGTTAAATGAATGAGCTTGGGCGAACCGGCGAGATGAAATTCCGAGGCCGGCAAATCCAGCGCCGGATAATCACCTAGTTTCCCTTCGATGATTTGCTCGCCCGCCACCGTGGTGACGTTGAAAATTGGATTAGAATCGCGGACGCCGACCAGCAAGAACTTTTTTCCATCCTCCCAAACCAAGGCAAGCGCCGGTCCCCAAGACATTCCCTGGTCCGTGTTTTTGTCAATGCGGCACGAGACGAAATTGGTGCCGGCAGGAAACGAAAATTCCTCAGCCTCCGCCTGGTTCGCATTCACGTTCAGTTCAAATTCCGCCGGCGCCTGCAATGCGTTTGCCAAGTTAAAATCCGTGATGACGCATTTGCCCTTTGCGCCAAGGTCGGGATAACTTTTTGCCTGCGCCAGCAAATTCATCTTGCCGAGACGCACCAGCTTCGGCACGCCGGGAAATTCCGCGCGCGGAAACGCGGCCAGTTCCAACCACGCCAAACCGTCGCGCGAAGACAGCGCCACCACGCGCGCGGCTTCCAGCCGCACGGCGACGACGACGCCTTTTTGAATTTTCGCCGGCGACAGCGCCAGCCGGAATAATTCTGTGCCGGACTCGTCAAACTCTATTCCGGTAATTTGATTGATCAGTCGCAGCGGACAAAGCTGTTCGTTGGCGGATTGCCACGATTCGGAAATCACTTCATTTTTCAACGTGAAAATGCCGCCAGTCTGCGACGATTCCGCGTCGCTCGGCGGCGGGCCAGGAAATTCCACCCCAGCGTAACTCGAAACGTCGAGGGCGAGCAGCGCGGCCACGCAACCGGCGTGAAACCGCCCCAAACAGTGGGCACGCATAATGATTATAACCGCTTTGATTAGAAACAGCTTGGAAGGAACCACTCGGCGACACCATCCCCAATACGGGGGAGATGAAAAGATAATGTTCGCCGCGCGACCTCACCTTGAGCGATAACCGCCGCGTCATTGCTGACCGGATCACCTCTTCAATCGGTATGGATCGCGCGGCAAACAACCAATATCACGGATACACCAGGCGGAAGAACACCGTCGGGTTAGCCGGGTTTAACTGGATGGGAACCGAAGTCAGATTCGTCGAGTTTGGCCAAGTGGACCAGTTGTTGCCGAGGCCGGCGTTGAGCGAATTAGTCTGCGCTTGCAGCCGCCAGCCAAGGTGATCCGCCGGCCACGAGAGCGTAAGCGTGTTGCCGCTAAGGGAATTTGTCAGCATCGGTGAATTGGTGTTGACCGTCACCACTGCGGTCACCGCCAGTCTCACGGCGGAACCGCTGTTCAACAACTGCGCCGTGACGCCCGACGGCAGTGTGCCGAGTTGGAATCCGCCAAAGCCGTTGGTGCCGCCAATCGTGCCGGTGTAAGTGAACAGCGTATTGGTGCCGACCGTCAGGCTGGGATCAAGAATTTGCACGACGTTCGTGCCGCTCACGGTCAGCGTGGTCGCCGCAACTTTGCCGCCTGTGGCCACAGTGAACCGGCTGTAAGTCGTGACGTTGTTAGTATTCCCCAGGTTCAATGCGGCCACAGCCAACGTGTTCGAGTAATTGGCATCGCCGCCCTGAATGATGCCGCCGGACTGCACTATTGTCACGCCGCCGGCATTCCCCGAGCCGCCGAACGTGGCGCTGGTTTGAACGGTCACGCCACCGGAACTGACCGCGCCGTTGACCAGCAATCGTCCGCCGCTCACCGTGGTGGTCGTGACATAGGTATTAGTTCCCGCCAAAGTCCAGGTGCCGGGGCCGACGACAGTTACTCCGGTCAGTATGTTTGTGCCATTGTCGGCAATCACACCTGACACCGTGCCGTTGCCCACGCCACCCAATTGAACCGTGCGCGACGTGGTGGTGGGCGCAAGGTTGCCCGCCAATTTCAATGTTCCGCCGTTGACCACGAAGGCGCTGCCGCCGCCGCCGCTGAACAGGTTGAAGCTACCGTCTATTTCATTGTTGCCCGCTTCATTGATCAGCACGCCGGCGCTGCCGCCGCCGCCAATCCAACTGGTCGTGAACGAAAGCGTCGCCGGCAGCAGGATGTTGCCGCTGACGCCATTGAGGTGGAGTTCGGGATGGCCGGCGGTGCCGTTCACGATGGTGATAAGTTTGGGACCACTGCCAAACGCTGCGGCATTGGTGATCCACAACGCACCGGCATTGATGGCGACGCCATTGGTGAAGGTGTTCATGCCGTTCAAATTCAGTGTGCCGCCAAAACCGTTTTCATAAAGCGAGCCCGGACCGCTGATGACACCGTTGCAAGTTTGCGCAGTGTTGGTGGCAACGACGAATGAGAGGGTCGCGTTCGTCACCGCGATGTTGGCATTGCCCGGCAAAGTGCCGTTGACCAAACCGTTGCCGATCTGCAGGGTCGCGTTGCTGATGATTGTGCCGCCGCTGTAAGTGTTCGCACCGGTCAGGATGACGGTTTGCGCGCCGAGTTTGGTGACGCTGTAGTTGTGGCCGCCGTCGCTGATCACGCCGCTGATCGTGCCGCCGCTGTTGTTTTGCGCGCCGATGGTCGCATTGCCCTGCAAAATGACCGGCCCGGAATAGATGCCGGCCGTGTCCACGCGCAATGCGCCCCAGCCTTCGCCATTGCCGGGGCCGGCAAGATTGAGGGTGGCAGGAACACTTACGCCGGTGTTGGCGACCCACAAGGTGCCACCGCTGGCGACATTGATAATCGCACTGGCGCTCAAGTTGACGTTAGTATTGCTGATGTCTCCTTTAGCTGTGAGCGTTGAGCCCGCAGGAATGTTGATGGCTCCCGTGAAACTGGACATTGAGCCCGGCCCGCTAAAATTAATTTCCTCGTTCTGCGGCAAATTAATGGAGCCAACACCGGAGATAGTGTTAGTTATCAGCATATAGGTGGGAGCGCCTCCGCCGTTGGTGATGCTTAAAACACTATTGTTCGTGATGGGTCCGGTGCCGGCGGCCGGGTCCGGCAAGTTGGCAATCGTGTTGAAAGCGGCCAGTTGCAGCGTGCCGCCGCTGATGAGCGTGCCGCCGCTGTAGGAGTTCGCGCCGCCTAAGGTCAATACTCCGCTGCCCGACTGCAAGAGATTGCCGCTGCCGGAAATCATGCCGGGCACGGCGAGGTTGTTCGCATGGGCGAAGAGCAACGTTCCGTTGTTGGCCACGTTGCCGGCAGGCAAGTCACCGTTGGCGTCGTTGTTGCCAACCTGCACGGTGGCTGCGCTGCCAATGACCGTGCCCCCGGCCATCGCGCTGTTGGCATTGTCCAAAATCAACTTGCCGCCATTGTTGTTGACCGTGATGCCGCCGCCGAAATTGTCGCCGCCCGTTCCCGCGAGCGTCAACGTGCCGCTGCCGGACTTGGTCACGCTGGCCGCCCCGCTGATCTTGCCGCTGCCGCTGAACACATAATTCAATGTGTTGTTGGCGACATTCAGTTCACTCGGCGAAACGGTGGTTGCCAGGACCACCGCGCTGTTGCTGGCGGTGTCATCGAACTGCGCAAATTCAGGATCGGCATAAGCCGACGGCGCGCCCAGATTCTTCCAGTTAAGATTGCCAAAGTTCCAATTGCCGTTGAGCGTTGAACCGACTGCGCCCACCCAAGCCAGAGAGCCTGGCGGCGTGAGACTCAAGTCAATTCGGCTGTTAGCCGCGTTGTCAACCAAGGTGCCACTGAAGCCCGCCGGCAGAGTGCCTAACACCAAGCTGCTAAACGGATCACTTCCCGTGTAGCTCATCAGCGGAATAGTTGTCAAACCCAAGCCGTTGGCGATGGCACCAATGTTAATCGTGGTCGTCCCGGACGGGCTGATGGTCGTGGCGACAATGTTGGTCACGAGGGCGTTGCCGTTGACATCCAATTGCAGCGTGCCGCCATTTAGATTCAACGTCGTGAGCGGCGCGGCGGGCGTGCCAGCGAAGTTGGTTATGACGAGCATTCCGCTCTGCAAGGTAATGGTGCTGGCCGCGCCGTTGATGCCGGCGGCAATCGCGTTAGCCTGGACCGTGCCGCCGCTGATATTCAGCGTGCCGGCGGTGGCGGACCCGTTCACATTCAACGCCAGGTTCAAACTGCCGCTGACCGACAGCGTGGCATTGGTGCCGATGGTTGGATTGTTATTAACACTGACGGTGCCCACGCCAATTTTTGAGGCGTTCGCAACGGGCTGGAAACCAATGTTGACGGTGTAAGCCGAGATGGTGCCGGCGTCGAATTCCAACGAACCGGTCGTCGTGCCGGTGCCGGTTGAACCGCCGGAGGCGCGGCCGACATTCAGCGTGGTGATGGCGGCGGTCACGAAACCGCCGGTCAGATTGGCATCAGCCGTGAGCGTGGTCGTGCCGGTGTTTCCGCCGCCATTCCCAATCTCAAACAGTGTGACCGCATTGGCGCTGAAGCCTTGGAAAATTACCGATGGATAAGGTGCGACGTTGGCGTAAATGGAATTAAAAATGAGCGTGGCGCTGCTCTTCTGCCGGCCAATACCAACGGAATCGAGTGTGAATACGTTGACCTGGCCCAAATTGATCGCCGAGGTGTTTCCGGGGTTGCTGACACAGTCGCCTACCACCAAGGCCGAGTCGGCGGCGGTCGAACCGCTGTCAATGGTTGTGGATTGATATTCGGCTGTAATCGCGTTGGTTCGGGCCAGATAGAGCACGCCGCTGGGCCGATTAACGGTGTTGCCGGCTGACGCCCCGACCAACAACCGGCTGGCGGTTGCGGTGAAATTATCTAGGGCCGACATATCCAGCGTGGCTTGACTGCCGACCAAAGTGCCGCTGCCATTCCAGACGGAAACGCTGCCAGCCGGGTTGGTGAAACTCAAGGTGGCCTGCGTGCCATAAACCGTCACGAATCCCGTCTGGGCCGTGGCTCCCGAATCAACCCCGCCCACCGTCAGCGAATTGGTGATGGCCAACGTGTCGCCGCTGTTAATGGCGGTGTTGTGATAAGTGGCTCCCAGATTGGTGTAAGTCAGCGAAGCGAGGCTAAAATTCGCGTCCACAATGTTATTGAAATTTTCCGGATCGGAGAGCGCCGCCACGCCGCCGCCGGGAGTTGAGAGCACCGAAGCGGTGACCGCCGCTGTATTGTTGAAAATGACGTTGTCCGCAGGCGTCGGTGCGCCGGGCAACTGCCAGTTCAAGCGGTCAGACCAATTGGTGTTCGAATTCGAGACGTCGGCCCCGCTCCAAGTGACCGATGGCCGGACGCCCACCGGCCCGCTGGTCAACGTGAGCAGCACGGAAGTTTGATCAGCGCTTTCAGAAAGGGAGCCGGCATAACCTGCGGGCAGGCTGCCAAGGGCAAAATTAAAGTTGCCCGCCGTCAGACTAATTCCAGCGGATTGGATGACAGTGAGCGTGGACGGATAACTGGCAATTGCCGGCAACGCGAGAACATTGATCTTGTTGCTCACGCTGAGAATGCCATCGGCGGTGAAGCCGGATACAACACTGATGGCCGGTTGAATCCCGGCGATGGCGACGTTGAACGTGGCATTGGTCACCGTCAAGCTGTTGAGAATTGTCGTTTGTCCGGCCAGACCTGAAACGTCGAAGGTCGCATTACTGACCAGCAGAGACACACTGTTGGAGAGCGACACTGTGTTGGTCAAGGCCAGTGTGCCTTTGCTAATGATAGTATTGCCGGTGTAACTAACCGGGCTGTTCAAGATGAGCGTGCCATTTCCATTCTGGGTCAATCCGCCGCCGCCGGGAATAGTTGTGGCCAGAAGAATATTATCCGTCCGGCTGAAAGCCAGCGTTCCCTCATCATCCAAGATGCCGGCGGGCAGCGCGCCATTGGTGTCGTTGTTGCCGATTTGCAACGTCGCGCCGTTGGTGATGCCCACGCCGCCGGAAATTGCGCAGTTAGCGTCATCGAGAATCACCTTGCCGCCGCCGACCACCACGCCGCCGCTGAAATTATCCCCGCCGGTTTCCGCCAGCGTCAGCGAGGCGGCGCCCTGTTTATTCAAGCCCACCACGCCGGTGACACTTCCGACACCGGTGAAGCTGTAATTCAAAACATTATTCGACACGATCAAGCCCAGCGGCGCGTGATTCGTCACCAAGTTGACCGAACTGGTCTTGCCCAAATCGTCAAACGTCACGGAATCATTTTCGCTGTAGGGCACGGCCACGCCGGCGTTCGTCCAGTTCAAAGTGGTGGTGTTCCAAAGGCTGTTCACGCCGCCGCCCCATTCGTCGTTTTTGGCGGTGGATGGGCCGTTGGTGACGACCACCCAGATGGTGCTGGCCAGATCGTTGGAAACATAGCCCTGAAAAGTGCCCGGCAGCGTGCCCAAGCTGATTGTGCTGCCGCCAGCCAAAGAGGCAAAGCTGATGAGCGGAAACTGACTGGGATAACCAAACAGCACCGGGATCGAGGACACATTGATCACTGAGCTGCTGTCAGCCAAATTGAGTGAACTTACTGAAACATTAGCCACGGTTTTGGCCGCCGCCACTTGCAATGTCGCACTCGTGAGGTTCACCGTCGTGATCGGCGCGGCCGGCGTGCCCGCCGTGTTGCTGACCACCAGCGTGCCGCCCGCCATGTTGATGGTGCTGTTGAAATTTCCGCCCAGGTTGGTAATGGCATTGGCATAGACCGTGCCGTTGGTGATGTTCAAGGTGCCCTTGGCCGTGCTGGAGGCACCGGGGTTATAGCCCAACGCCAAATTTGTGTTGACCACGAGCGTGCCGCCGGTATTGACGTTGAGGGTGCCGGTCGCGGGGCCGGTGGCAGTGCTTATAAGCAAATTTCCCAGATCCAGCGTGTTCACATTGAAGACGCCCGCGCCGAGGGTCAGGGTGCCGGTGGCCGCTCCGTTTCCCGCAGCGGTCTCTCCTCGGCCCACATAACAAATGTTCACCTGCGCATCCACCGTGCCCAGACTTAAGTCCACGGTGCCGGTGCTCGTCGAAGTGCTGCCGCTCGTCCCCGACATGTCACCAATGCTCATCGCGGAAACCCGCGTGGCTGATTTCCCGCGCAGATAAAGCGAAGGATTACTGCCGGCGTAGGCCGGGTTAAATTGCAGGGTGGCGGTGCCTTTGGTATGCGCAATCGTGATGGTGTCAATGAACAGTCCGTTGGTCTGGCCCAACTGAATCAAATTGTTCGCCCCATTGTTAACGGCATCCGCCACGTTTAATGCCGGCGTCGTGGTGCCATTGAGTTGGATCAAATTGGTTTTGGCCAGGATCAGCGTGCCGCTGCAATAGTTGCTGGCATTCGGGCTGCCAGTGGGAGTTGAGATTGAATTTCCGCCCACCAACAGCCGGCCTGAAGTCAGGTTGAATGTGTCCAATCCGGAAAGATCCAGCTTGGCATTATGGCTGCCGGAAGCCCCGCCCTGCTGCACCACCATTTGGGATCCGACGTTGGTGCTGCTGACCGCCAAGTGTCCCCCGATGCCGGTAACCGTGGCACTGACTAATTCACTGGCTCCATTGTCCGTTGCCGTCCCCACCCAAACCAGATTGCCCGCCGCCGTGTTGGTCACCGTCAGCGTCACCCCTGAATTGATCAACGTGGTATGAAATCCATTCGTATTCCCGATTTTGAGCGCGAGAATGGAAGTGTTGGCATCCACGATGTTGTTGATGTTGGACGCGGCCAGGGCCGTGCCTGGATCATTGAAAAAAATGCTGTTGGCCAGCGCCGGTGTGCCACCGGACCAGTTAAGACTGTCGGACCAATTGAAATTACCGGTGTTGGTGTCGGCACCGCTCCAAACAACCGTGGCGGCGAGCAACGGCTGCACCGTCAGCAGGCCAGTCAACGTGACGACGCTAAGAAGGCTAATCAAGGTTTTTTTCATAAGTGTAATTGCTGGCTTGGTTTAGATGATCCAAGCGCTTTATTGCGTTAAGCTTCCATGTTCAAGCTCAATATTGGGGATGTGTATTGGACAGACTTCCATGAGCACCACATTAATGTCAAGGCGGAAAACGGCCAATCCAGGATCATCCATGTTTGAAGGATGGTATCCACAGAACTTTTTGAATTGTTTGGAAAACTGACAGGCCATTCGTCCGTCGCAATGAATACAAACATCACTCACCAAAATTTAGCGCCCGATCGCAGTTATCTCGAAAAGTAAAATTGACGCGTCCGGCGGCAACAAGAAAATGGGCGTTTTGAATTTGGATGAAACGTGCTGACCCGTAATCATTCCTCGTTCATGCGATTGTAAAACTTGAAGGCTTTGCGCGGAATCCAGCGCGGCAAAAATCGGAATAGAAAAATCAGCAAGCGGTTGCCGAATCCGGGGATGCTCACAATCTTTCCGCCGCGAAAATCTGCGTGAGCGCAGCCGGCAACGGCTTCGGCGGACATTTTGGAAATGTTTGTTTTTCTTTGTTTTTGCCCGCGGGCGATTTTGCCAAAGTTAGTATCGGTGGCTCCAGGGCAACAGGCCGTCACCGTCACTCCCGTGTTGATCAGCTCCTCCGCGACGGCTTCCGTGAACGACTGCACAAAGGCTTTCGTGGCGCAATAAACCGCCATGTTTGGGCCGGGCAAAAAGCCGGCGACGGAACCGATGTTCAAAATTCCTCCACGTTTGCGCTGCACCATGCCGGGCAGAAAAAGTCCGGTCAAGGCGACGAGCGCCGCGACGTTGACCTGAATAATTTCAAGCTGCCGGTCCAGCGGCAGTTCCGCAAAACCGCCGTGCAACCCAAAGCCGGCGTTGTTGACCAGCACGTCCACGCTGATTCCCCTGCCCTTCAATTCGTCAAAAATCATTTGCGGCGATTCCGGGCGCGACAAATCCGCCGTGAGAACGTGGATTTCAATCTTATGTTCGCGGCGGAGTTCCGCGGCGAGCGTTTCCATCGCTGCCGTGTTGCGCGCGACGAGCACGAGATTCGCTTGGTCAGCGGCAAAACATTTTGCCAGTTCCAAACCGATGCCGGACGACGCGCCGGTGATGAGAACGGTTTCGTTCATGCATTAATGGATTATTGGATGGATGGATTCATGGATTGATGGGAAACAACCCATTATCCATCCCGCCAACAATCCAATTATCCGGTATTTTGTTTTGCTTCACCGGTAGCCCCAGCCGAAACGCCACGTCAGCGGCCAATAAACAAAGAAGGATTTGCCGATGATGTTTTGCGCCGGGAAAGTTCCCCACGTGCGCGAGTCGGAACTATTGCACGTGTTGTCGCCGAAAACCATGTAGGAATCGGGGCCGTTGGTGAACACGGTGTCTTCGTCCGGAAACAGCGGCGCGACGGGAGGGATGCCGTATTGCTGGGCAATCGTGCCGTTGAGATGGCCGGAATACTGGCTTTCGCGCGGCGGCTGGCTGGGATTGAAGCCATAGACATTCTCAAAATGCCTCGTCGAGGCGTCGAGGCGTTCGCCGTTGATGCGCATGTGGCGGTCGTTGCCAATGGACACATGTTCGCCCGGCAGCACGGTCAGGCGTTTGATGTAAAACTGATCCTGCTGCTGAATCTGGGTGCCGGCGGTGGCGAAGACCACAATCTCGCCGCGTTGCGGCTTGCGAAAATTGTAGGTCAGCCGGTCCACGAACAGATGATCGCCGGCGCTGGCGCGCATATTAATGACGTCCTCGCCGGCGTGATAAAGACGTCCGGGGAAAAAGCCCGCGCGATGGCGCAAATCCGATTCGCCAAAATCCGGCGGAAACCACAGGGTATGTTCCACGCCGGCGAACGTGAAGGATTGGCAGAGATTGAAAATCAAAAGTTTTTGCACCGGGGAAACGGATTCAATTTTGCCTTCGGTGGGCGCGACAAAATGAACAAAGGAATTGCCTTTAAACCATTCCTTGACGCGTTCCCAGCCGGACGGGATCACGACGGACTTGGTGATTTTCTGCAGGCCGGCAACCTCGTCGCGCAAGCGGGACTGTTCCGTGTCGTTCAAGGTCAGCCCGCGCTGGTTGATATAATCCACTTCGCTCACGGCGCGGGTGAAATCCGGTTCGCTGGTCACGCCAAAAAGCGTCGGCTGCATCGAGCCGGTGGGAATTTTGAACGGCTGCAAAAAAAACGTGCGGATGCCCATGGCCACGGCGAGCGCCACCAGCAGCACTTCCACGTTCTCGCGCCAGGCGGCGTGCGGATACGGCTTGAGCCATTTCTCGGCGGCGAACTGCAGTTCCTCGGCCTTGAGATTGATGCGGCCTTTGTGGCCTTCTTTGATCGCGGCGGTCAGCTCGTCCAGCTTCGATTGCACGGGCGCGATGGACTGCGGCGACAGGAGATCGCGTTGCGCCGCGAGCAGGCGGCGGTAATGCTTGTGAACCGTCTGCGCCTCGCGGACGGTTTTGGAAAAGAACCAGCGCAATATCATTTGTTTTTCAAATTACGAATTCCGCGTGCCGATTAAAAGACAAGATACGCGCAGATTAGTTCATTCGTAATTTGAAATTCGCCGTCCGCCGCCGGTCACCGGTTGCCCCAGCCGAAGCGGTCGGTCAGCGGCCAATAAACGAAAAACGATTTGCCGATGATGTTTTTTGCCGGAAAGGTGCCCCAATAACGCGAATCCGAACTGTTGCAGGTGTTGTCGCCGAAAACCATGTAGGAATCGGGGCCGTTGGTGAAAATGGTTTCCGCATCGGGAAACAACGGAGCGATTTCCGGGTAAATGTCGTCCGCGTTGGCCACGGTGTTGTTCAAATGGCCGGAATAGCGGCTTTCGCGCGGCAGCGTGGCAGGATTGAAACTGTAAACATTTTCAAAATGCGGTGTGGCGCCGTCGAGGCGTTCGCCGTTGATGCGAATATGGCGGTCGTCGCCGATCTGCACGCGCTCGCTGGGCAGCACCGTCAAACGCTTGACGTAAAATTGATCCTGATCCTTGATCTGCGTGCCCACGGTGGCGAATACCACGATTTCGCCGCGCACCGGCTTGCGGAAATTGTAGCTCATGCGGTCCACGAAGAGATGGTCGCCGGCGCTGACCCGCATTTTCACCACGTCTTCGCCGCGATGATAAACGTGTTCGTGATTCAAGCCCGCGCGGTTCGCCAAAGTCTGTTCGCCAAAATCCGGCGGAAACCAGATGGTGTGCGGCACGCCACCGATCCACAGGGTCTGCTTGAGATTGAAAATCAGAAAGCTGGACACCGGGCTGATCTGGTCAATTGTGCCATCCGCCTGCGCGACGACATGGATGAAGGAGTTGCCCGCGAACCATTCTTTGACGCGCTGCCAGCCGGCGGGAAATTGCAGCTCGTCCCGCAGCCGCGCCTGCTCCTTGAGATCGGATTCAAAGGCGGCGGGCCGGGCATATTGCGCCCAGTAGCGCACCGAGCTTTGGCTGAAATCCGGCACCGAGGTAACGCCGAACAACGTCGGCTGCATCGAGCCGGTGGGAATCTTGAACGGCTGCAAAAAAAACGTGCGGATGGCCAGCGCCACGCCCAACGCCACCAGCAGCACTTCCACATTCTCGCGCCAGGCCGCGTGCGGATACGGCTTGAGCCATTTCCCGGCCGCCGCCTGCAGTTCCCCGGCCTTGGCGTGGATAATTTCGTTCGGGCCTTGCGCGATGGCGGTTTGCAAATCCGCCAGCGCCGCCGTCACCGCGTCCACGGCTGCCGGCGCAAGCAGATCGCACTGCGACGCGAGCAGACGGCGATAATGTTTATGCACCGCACTCGCATCGCGGACGGTGGACGAAATGAACCAGCGGGAAATCATACGAATATTCCTAAGCGACAATGGACGCAAATTTTCACAATAATGCGCCGCAAAATAGCCATAAAGCGGGCGAATGAAAGACAATTCCCCTGTCCGCGCCCTCGGCATCGGACCTAGCCGCCGCCGACTTGGCCCGCAAACTGATTTGGCGTGCGCGGACATGTCCGCGCTTTGCAACTGGGAGACATGTCTCCCAGTCGGAAAGACGCGATGTGTCGCCGCACTTCAAAGTGCCGGCGGGAAAGCGTCACGAAAATGTCTCGGCAACGGCTTGTCGCATGACAATTTTTTTGCCAGACTGGCTCATGCTTGAAAATTCCATCCGCCGCACGCCGCGTCCGCAGGACTTGATCGGCATGTCCACGCAGCAGCTCCGCGACACCTTTCAAATTTCAAATCTCTTCGTGCCCGGCGAAATCACCGGCCACTTCACCGATCTGGACCGCCTTGTGGTCGGCGGCGCGATGCCCACGACCAAACCCGTCGAACTGCCGAACCACAAGGAAACCGGCCGCGCCTTTTTCCTCGAACGGCGCGAACTCGGCGCGATCAACGTCGGCGGCGCGGGCAAGGTCCTTGCGGACGGCCAAAGCTTCGCGCTAAAGAATCTCGACTGCGTTTATCTGCCGATGGGAACAAAAGCCGTTGCGTTCACCAGCGACGATGCGAACCATCCGGCCAAGTTTTATTTTCTCTCCTGTCCCGCGCACGCCGCGCATCCCGCCGCGATGATGAAAGCCGCCGATGCCGCGCCCGTGAATCTTGGCGCCCAGGAGACGGCCAACAAGCGGACCATTTACAAGTTCATCCATCAAGGCGGCATCCAAAGCTGTCAGTTGGTGATGGGCCTGACCGCGCTGGAGCCGGGCAGTGTGTGGAATTCTTTTCCGCCGCACACGCACTGGCGGCGCACGGAAATTTATTTTTATTTCGACCTCGGCGACAAAGTGCTTTCCCATTTCTTCGGCGAGCCGGCGGAGACGCGTCATTTGTTTTTGCACAACGACGAAGTCGCGCTGTCGCCGAACTGGTCCATGCACTTCGGCTGCGGCACGGGCAATTACAAATTCATCTGGGGCATGGCCGGCGAGAACCAGGTTTTTGATGACATGGATGCGGTGAAGCCGGCGGACCTCCGCTGATAATTCACAACAAAGAAACAAAGCAACGAAGTCGGATTAAAACTTTGTTAATTGGTTACTTTGTTGTTCAATAATTTTATGAATACCAAACGATTCGAAAACAAAGTAGCCATCGTCACCGGCGCGAGCCGGGGCATCGGCCAAGGCATCGCGCTGGCGTTTGCGCGCGAAGGCGCGCACGTCGTCAGCGTGGACATCGGCGACCAGACCGAGACCGGCAACAAAGCCCGGGCACTTGGCGCGAAGTTCAATGCCTACACCGAGGATTTCGGCAAACTCAACCAACAAGGTGCCAAGGATCTCATCGCCAAAATCATCGCCGACGCCGCGCGCGTGGACATCCTCGTCAACAACGCCGGCATCATCCGTCGCGCGCCCATCGTGGATCATCCCGAAGCCGACTGGAACGCGCTGATTCAAATTAATCTCACCGCGCCGTTCTTTCTCTCGCAGGCCGTGGCCAAATGGTGGGTCAGCGGCGGACGCGAAAAATCTCCCGCCGACGCGCGGCTGAAAGTGGTCAACATCGCCTCGATGCTGTCGTTTCAAGGCGGCATTTTTGTGCCCGGCTACACGGCGGCCAAGAGCGGCATTGCCGGCATCACCAAGGCGTTTGCCAACGAACTGGCCAAGGAGCGCTGCAACTTCAACGCCATTGCGCCCGGCTACGTCGCCACCGAGAACACGCGTCCGCTCCGCGAGGACGAGAAGCGCGCGGAATCCATCCTGGCGCGCATTCCCGAAGCCCGCTGGGCCGAGCCGGCTGATATTGCAGAACCGATTTTGTTCCTCGCCTCCAAGGACGCCGATTACATGAACGGCACCATCATGAACGTGGACGGCGGCTGGCTGGCGCGGTGAAAAGGCAGAAGGATGAATGTGGAATGTAGAATGAAAAGGACAGCCAGCTTGCGCTGTCGCCAGTTTCTTCATTCTTCATTCTTCATTCTTGCTTCATGTTCGCTGGTTTCCGGCGCGACAAAAGCCGCGCCGCCGCAAACTTTTTCCGGCGCGTCGCCGCTGGAATGGTCCGTGCGGCTGGCGGATTCCCAGATGACACGGGAAACGAACGCGCCGAAATGGGATTACACCATGGGCTTGTTCACACTGTCGCTGCTGAAATTAAACGAACAAATTCCCGACGCGCGCTTCGTGAGATTTTCCGAGGAGAAAATCGGCTCGTTGATTTCGTCGAACGGATTTGTTCAGGGCTACAAACGATCCGAATACCAGCTCGACGCGCTGAACCCCGGCAAGACGGCGCTGGCGCTTTGGGAATCCGTCACCAATCACGAGGCGCGTTATCTTCAAGCGTGTAACCATTTGGTCAGCCAGTTGGATGATCAGCCGCGCACGTTCGACGGCGGCTTCTGGCACAAGCAAAGATACACCAACCAAATGTGGCTCGACGGCATTTACATGGCCGCGCCATTTTACGCCGCCATGGGCCGCTATTTCATCCAGCCCAATAAAGCCTATGGTGAGGTTGCGCAACAAATCCGCCTGATTGACGAGCATACTTACGACGCGAAAACGGACTTGAATTATCACGGCTGGGACGCCGCGAAAATCCAGCCGTGGGCCAATCCGACGACGGGCTGTTCCTCGAATTTCTGGGGCCGCGCGATGGGCTGGTATGCGATGGCGCTGGTGGATGTGCTGGATTATTTTCCGACGAACCATCCCGCGCGCCCGCAAATCATCGCCACGCTGCAAAAGCTTTCCGCTGGCGTGCTGAAATTTCAAGACGCCAAGACCGGCCTGTGGTGGCAGGTGCTGGATCAGGGCGGGCGCAAAGGAAATTATCCGGAAGCCACGGCTTCGGCGATGTTCGTCTATGCGCTGGCGAAAGGCGTGAACCACGGCTACCTGCCGCGCGCGGACGTGCCGGCGATTGAAAAGGGCTACGCTGGCATCATCAGCAATCTGATCAAGGATGACGGCGGCGGCAAATGGTCGCTTACGCAATGTTGTCAGGTAGCCGGCCTGGGCGGCGCGCCGAACGGCGGCAAAATGCGCGACGGGAGCTTCGTTTATTACGTCGGCGAGCCGGTGGTAAAAAATGATTTGAAAGGCATCGGGCCGTTCATTCTTGCGGGCATCGAGTTGCAACAACTGACTGAAACGAGGATTCCGTAACCATTTTATCTTTTCGACATCTAAAATCACTTCTGATATTCGATTCTCAACCAACATGAAAAAAACATTTTTGGGGCACACCCCGTTCCTCGCGGCGATGCTGCTTTCGTTCACGGCTTCGCTGCTCGCGCAACCGCAAGGGCCAGCCGCCGGCCTGCAGCCGAGAGCGCCATCGCCAGTGCCAAATCAAGTTACGCTGACGACTACGCTTTCGGCTGAAATCAAACCGCTGCCCGTCCTCACCGCCATGCAGCGCGTGGCGGACTGGCAACTGGCCAATCCCTCCAAGCACAAGCTCACCGACTGGACGCAAGGCGCGGGTTATGCCGGCCTGATGGCGCTGGCGGGAATTTCCGGCGATGCAAAATACCGCGACGCCATGCTGGCGATGGGCGCGACGAATGAATGGAAGCCCGGTCCGCGCCGGTATCACGCCGATGACCAATGCGTGGGGCAGACGTATTGCGAACTCTATTATCTCTACCGCCAGCCGAAGCTGATTGCGCCGCTGCAGGCCAAGTATGATGACATTCTCGAGCACCCGTCCACCGTGACGAATCTGCAGTTCAATCAGCCAAAAGGCATCGCCGGTGAAAACTGGTCCTGGTGCGACGCGCTCTTCATGGGACCGCCGACGTGGGTGCGACTGTATGCCGCAACCGGCGATGAAAAGTATCTGGACTTCGCCGTGAAAAATTGGTGGCGCACGACGGATTATCTTTACGACAAGGACGAACACTTGTTTTTCCGCGACAGCACCTATTTCAAAAAGACCGAGGCCAACGGCAAAAAAGTTTTCTGGGGCCGCGGCAACGGCTGGGTGATGGGCGGCCTCGTCCGCACGCTGCAATATCTGCCGATGAATCATCCCGACCGGCCGCGCTTCGAGCAATTGTTCAAGGACATGGCCGCCAAAATCCTGACCTGCCAGCAGCCGGACGGACTCTGGCGCGCGAGCCTGCTCGACCCGGACAGCTATCCGCTCAAGGAAACCAGCGGCTCCGGTTTTTACACCTACGCGCTGGCGTGGGGCGTGAATCAGGGCTTGCTCGACCGCGCGCAATTTGAACCCGCCGTGCGCAAGGCGTGGGCGGCGCTCGTCGGCTGCGTGGATGCGGACGGCAAGTTGACGCACGTCCAGCCCATCGGCGCGGACCCGAAGAAATTTGCGGAGGACTCCACGGAAGTTTACGGCGTCGGCGCGTTTCTGCTGGCGGGCAGCGAGGTTTATCGGATGGCGGTTTTTGAAACGACAAGAGCGCTCAAAGATTTGAACAAGCTAACAGCCATGAACGGGATTGGTTTGAAAAAATCGGGTCATTTGAGAGTCAACGTGGATGTCAAGAACCCGGCTTTGTTTCAAAGGGTTTCTGAAACTATTGAACTGGATGTTGTCACCAACGCTTCTGTGCAATCTTCGATGAAGTCTGCGGACTTTGATATTCTTACCGTCGGTGAGGCTCTGCAATTTTCGCCCGATTGTCATCTAGCAGTTATGGACGGTGTTTCTTCTCGTATTTTGGATTCGCAGATCACGCTAGATAAATTTCTTTTCCAAGTTGACCTCGCGCCTGGCGAGACGCGAACGTATTACATTCTGAACGTAGCCGCTTTAGCCGCCGTGCCGCCGCCCATCGTGAAGACGATGGCTCGGTATGTCCCTGAACGCCTCGACGATTTTGCGTGGGAAAGCGACCGCATCGCGCATCGCACTTATGGGCAGGCGCTCATCAAGGCCGAGCACACCATCAGCAGCGGCCCGGATGTGTGGATCAAAAAAGATCACCGCCTCATCGTGGATGTGATGTATGCCACGAAACATTACCACGAGGACAATGGCGAATTCATGGACGATTACCGCGTCGGCGCGAGCCGCGGCTGCGGCGGCATCGGCATCTGGGACGGCAAGAAACTTTTCACCTCCAGCAATTATCGGAATTGGAAGCTCATCACCAGCGGCCCGATCCGCTCGGAATTTGAACTGACTTACGACGCCTGGGACGCCGGCAACGGCCGGATGGTTTCCGAGACGAAGCGTTACAGCATTGACGCCGGTTCGTGGTTCACCAAGGCGCAAAGCACTTTCACCAGCGACGACAAATCGCCGCTGACCATCGGCATCGGCTTGGCCGAGCGCGCGTGCCCGACAAACCGCGAAGAATTCTACGGGCGCGATCAAAGCGAAGGCTGGATGACTTACTGGCAGCCGGAAGATCAGCCGAAAGGAATCATCGGCGACGCGATTGTTCTGGCGAAAGGTGCGGTGAAGGAATTTACCAACGACGCGCCGGACATGTCTGATTCCGTCAAGCACGCCAATGTGCCGCAGCCGACGCACGAAGGTTATCCTGCCATCCGCAATCAACTCGCGATCTCGCAAGCCGAGGTCGGCAAGCCGTATGAATATTATTTCGGCGCGTGCTGGGATCGCAGCGGCGATTTCACGAACCACGTCCAGTGGGAAGCTTACGTCAAACGCTTTGCCGAGCGGCGCGACCAGCCGTTGCAGGTGACGGTGGGTAATTAAAATAGTGGCACAGGCGTCTCGCCTGTGCCCGCTTCAATACGCAACCAGCGAGCGGACCGGGAAGCCGGACAATTTTTCGCGGCCGTTGAGGAATTTCAGTTCGATGAGAAAACTGGCTTCGAGGATTTTTCCGCCCAGCTTTTGCACCAGCGCGGCGGCGGCGGCGGACGTGCCGCCCGTCGCCAGCAAATCGTCAATCAGCAGCACGCGCGAGCCGGGCCGGATCGCGTCGGTGTGAATCGCCACCGTCGCGTTGCCGTATTCGAGCGCGTAATCCTGCTCGATGGTCGTGAACGGCAGTTTGCCTCTTTTGCGAACGGGCACAAAGCCCGCGTTCAGCTTGGTGGCGGCGGCGGCGGCGAAAATGAATCCGCGCGCATCAATCCCCACCACGGCATCAATGCTGCCGGGCGAAAACTGCGCCGTAAGCAGATCAATCGCGCCGGCAAACAGCCGCGCGTCGGCCAGCAGCGGCGTGATGTCTTTGAACTGGATGCCCGGCTTGGGGAAATCCGGAACGGTGCGGATGGCGGCCTCGATTTCGGCGGCGGTGACTTTGGCGGACATGATTAAAATTCCTTGGGTTTGGATTTTTCCAATTTTTCGATCATCTTGCGCAGCTTGCGCAACGCGAGATTTTGAATCTGCCGGACGCGCTCGCGCGTGACGCCGAATTTTTCGCCGACTTCCTCCAGCGTTTTTTCGTTGCCGCCGTCCAAGCCGAAACGGAAACGAAGAATGGTCGCCTCGCGGTCATCCAGATGCTTGACCATGTCCTGAAGCATATTGACCACGGTCTTGTCTTCGAGTTCGTCGTAGGGATTCACGGCGCGCTCGTCCTCGACCATTTCGGAAAAATTATTGGAATCGTCATCGCCCACCGGCGCGTCGAGCGAGGCGGGGCGAATGGATGCGGTGCGCATCTGGGTGACGCGCGCGGCGGTGGTGCCGAGTTCGCCGGCCAATTCCTCGTCGGTCGGTTCGCGGCCCAAATCTTCCTGCAACTTCATCGCCGTGCGGCGCATCCGGGAAATTTTGTCCACCAAGTGAACCGGCAGCCGGATGGTCTTGGACTGGTTGGCGAGCGCGCGTTTGATGGACTGCTTGATCCACCACGAGCCGTAGGTGGACAGCTTGCCGCCTTTTTTTGGATCAAAGCGTTCGACCGCTTTCATCAGGCCGATGTTGCCTTCACTGATGAGATCCAGCAGCGGCAGACCGATGCCTTCGTAATCGCGCGCGATTTTCACGACCAGGCGCAAATTGGCCTTAATCATGTGTTCGCGCGCCTTTTTGTCGCCTTTCTTGATCCGGGCCGCGAGCTCAATTTCCTCCTGCGGCGTGAGCAGTTTAACCAAGCCGATTTCGCGCAGATAAAGCCGGATGGAGGTGTCGCCGTCATGCCGCTCGGCTTCGCGGCGGAGAAACTGGGTGGTGTCGCCTTCGGCGGGCGCTTTCACCGGCGCGTTTGACGGCGCTTCTATCGGTGTGTCTGCGGCCGGTGCGGCCAAAGCGGGTTTTGCAGCGGGCGCGGAGGGTTTGAGCTTCCGCCGAGCCGGTGCTGTTTTGTGTTTTGCTTTTTTTGCCGCCATTGCTGGAGTAAAAGTTAAGCGCTTGTCGCGGGGCGGCAAGCAAATAAAGCATGTGCCGCCCGGTTTGAGAATGTCGCGCGCGTTTGTGAAGCGCGGGAAAAAGATTTTCACGGATGCACAAATGCGTTGCCGGGTGTTGAAACTGCCGCTTTTACGCCGCTGCCAAACTCTCCGCCAAATCCAGCAAGACGACAGTGTCCTGATCCTAATCGTGATCGTAATCTTAATCCGCTTCAAACCACGATTACGATTAAGAACAAGATTAAGATTAAGATTAAGATTAGGACAGCACCAGCAAGGCAGTCTTGTGGACTATCGCAACCCAAACGATTACGATTACGTCTCTCTGATCGAGTTGAGCCATGATGCCTGGACGTTTCAAACTGCCGATGTGGGTGCTGCCGCTGGCCATTGCCGCTTTGGCGGCGGTGCTGGGCTGGTGGGGCAACGGCCGGTTGCGCGAAACCATCGAAGGCGAATTAAAAGCGCAGTTGTCCGCGACGCTGAACGCCAACGTGACGGCGCTGGGAATTTGGACCACGAATCAAACCCGGCTGGCCACTGCGCTGGCCGAAGACCCGACGGTGCGGACGCTGGCCAGCCAGATTTTGCAAAGCCCGGCGCGCGGCCGACGAAATTTGAATTTCCAGCCGCCCGTGGAACTGGAGCAGTTCGTCAATGACTTGCGACCGCGCCTCCGCCAACTTGGCTATGAGATCGCGCAATTAGTCAGCACGAATTATCTGGTGGTGGCCAATTCCGACCGGGCGCAGTGGGTGGGCAACACTTTGGTTTCCGATGCCCACACCAATAAATTTGCCGAACTGTTTGCCGCCGGCCAGCCGGTCATCATCACTCCGTTCAAACCGGAAATGCTGACGCAGCACCGGGCCGCAAGAAATGGATTTGGACCCGGCCGCACGAATGATTTGCGCCGTTTTAACCGGCCGCCGCCCCCGAATACTGGCCGGTCCCGGCGCGGGGATGAAACCTTGATGCAAGTGGCGGCGCCCGTGCGCGACGCGTCGGAAATCATCGTTGGCGCGCTGGCGCTGATCATCAATCCGGACAAGGAGTTTTCGCATATTCTATCGGTGGCGCGTTCGGGCGCGTCAGGCGAGACTTACGCCTTCGATCAGACTGGGCTGATGATTTCGCACAGCCGTTTTGATCCGCAGCTCCGGCAACTCGGACTGCTGGACGTGACCAACACCAGTTCCGCGTTGAACTTGCGGCTGCACGATCCCGGCGGCGACTTGACGCAGGGTTTTCACCCGACGGATTTCGAACCGGGTGCGCGGCCGCTGACGCTACTGGTGGCGAGCGCAGTGGATGGCGAAGATGTGGTGGAGGTGCAGCCGTCCCGCGACTATCGCGGTGTGCGCGTGGTGGGCGCATCGTGCTGGCTGCCGCAATTTGGTTTTGGCGTGGCGACGCAGATTGATGCCAACGAGGCTTACCGTCCGCTGCGGATTTTGCAATGGGTCTTCGTGGTGCTGGTGCTGGTGCTGCTGCTGTGCGCCACGGCGCTGTTTGTTTTTTCCTACGCCAACCTGGCGTGGCAGCGGCGGTTGAGCGAAGCGGAATTGAAATTGAAACAGCTCGGCCAATACACGTTGGAGGAAAAAATCGGCGCGGGCGGCATGGGCGTGGTCTATCGCGCCCGCCACGCGCTGCTGCGCCGCGAAACCGCCGTCAAGCTGCTGCTGCCCGAACGCGCGGACGCCGCGGCGATCGCGCGGTTTGAACGGGAAGTCTGCCTGACCTGCCAGCTCACACATCCGAACACGATTCAAGTCTATGATTACGGCCGCACGCCGGACGGCATTTTTTATTACGCGATGGAGTTTCTGCGCGGCGTGAACCTGCATGACTTGATCACGCGCTTTGGTCCGCAACCGGAAGGCCGCGTGGTTTATATTCTGGCCCAGATTTGTGATTCGCTCGCCGAGGCGCACGCGTTGGGACT
Organism: uncultured Verrucomicrobia subdivision 3 bacterium; assembly: GCA_903944085.1. Taxonomy (GTDB): domain Bacteria; phylum Verrucomicrobiota; class Verrucomicrobiia; order Limisphaerales; family UBA11358; genus UBA11358. Next base: position 8,940 of record CAJAQO010000311.1, on the reverse strand, counting down.
GATCCATCGCGACATCAAGCCGGCGAATATTTTCGTGTGCCGCCGTGGCGGCGTGGCGGACTGCGTGAAGGTGCTCGATTTCGGTTTGGTGCATGAATACCGTGCCGCTGAGGCCGAAGGCACGAGCCTCGCACTCGCCAATGACAATGTGATCGAAGGCACGCCTTGGTTCACGCCGCCGGAAGCCATCCGGGGTGTCGGACAGATCGATCCGCGCAGCGACCTTTATTCGCTCGGCGCACTCGGTTACTACTTGCTGACGGGGCAATTCATCTTTGATGCGGAGAGCATTCCGGAAATTCACCAGAAGCAACTGGACAGCGCACCGATTCCGCCGCATGAACGCACGGCGAACCCGATCAGCCTGGAGCTGGAGCAACTGGTGCTGTGCTGCCTGGAAAAAACCCCGGAACTTCGCCCGCAGTCGGCCGGCGAATTGCAGCAGCTCTTGCTGGCCACCCCGGCGGCGGCCAGTTGGACGCCGGAGGCGCGAACCTTTTGGTGGGACGCCTATGATTATCAATCCCCCATCAGTCCGACTGAAACCGAAGCCGCTCAATCCACCGGGCTGGCCACCGTGAGCATTGATCTGGAGAACCGGATGGAATAGCGCTTCCGTGGTTCACGAATCACTGCATTCCCCGCCCTTGTTTTTCAAAATTTCATGAGCCAACGTGGACAAAGATTATGAAGATTTTACGCCCTGCCGAATATGACCGAAACTGACGTCATCCAGGCCATGCGCGCCCACCTGGAAGCACAATTTCCCAAGGTCTGCCCCAATTGCCAGCGCCGCTTTGCCACACTTCGGGAATATCTGATCATGACGAAACATCAAGGCCCGCCGATCGCTCACGATGCGGAGTTCGAGGATTGGAACCCGTTGCATCCGGTGGGAACCGTGACGATGGCGAACTGTCCCTGCGGCACCACGCTGGCCTTGAGTTCTGAAGGAATGCCACTGGCCCAGCTCTGGCGGCTGTTGAACTGGGCCAGAATCGAAACCCGGCGGCGGGGCGTGAATCCGCAGAAACTGCTCACTCATCTGCGCGACGAAATTTGCCGTCAGGTGCTGGCCGAACCGACTGGTTGACGGCGGCAAACTTACTCGCCCAGACAGGTGCCCACATGCCGCGCGGTTTGAATCCACGAGTGGTCGGGCGGAACAACCTTGCGTTTGCCGGCGACTTTGTCCAGCGGCACGGGTTCGGTGCCGTCGCCGCGCGCCGCCACCATCACGCCAAAAACTTCCTCGTGGATGAGATCGCCGCACGCGCTGCCGAGCCGCGTGGCCAAAATGCGATCCGCCGCCGAAGGCGTGCCGCCGCGTTGGACATAGCCAAGGATGGTGACGCGCGATTCAAGATGCGTCAGCTCCTCCAGTTGCTTGGCCAGCCGCAGCGTGTTGCCCTGATGCCGGACTTCGAGCGAGGCCAGTTCCATCTTGGCCTCTTTTTTGTCGTGCAGCGTCTTGGCGCGTTCAAGTTTTTTTTCGCCGGCTTGCAGCGAGCGGGCGTCGTCCCGGCTCATCGCCCCTTCGGCCACGGCCACGATGCTGAAATTGGTGCCATGTTTGCTGCGCAGTTTGATCGCTTCAGAAATTTTCTCCACGTCATAGGGAATTTCCGGAATGAGAATTACATCCGCCCCGCCCGCGATGCCCGAGCCGAGCGTCAGCCAGCCGGCGCGGTGCCCCATGATCTCGGCAACAATAATGCGATGATGGCTGTGCGCCGTGCTGTGCAAACGGTCAATGGTTTCGGTCGCAATGTCCATCGCGGTGGCATAGCCAAACGTCGCATCGGTCATGGCCACGTCGTTGTCAATCGTCTTGGGCAGCGTGATGACATTGAGGCCGGCCTGATGCAGGCGCAAAGCATTTTTTTGCGTGCCGCCGCCGCCGAGACAGACGATGCAGTCCAGTCCCCACTTGTCATAGTTCTCCACAATGGTCTCGGTCATGTCGCGCGTGCGACCGTCAATCACCATGCGATGCGGCTTGTCGCGGCTGGTGCCGAGAATGGTCCCGCCCACGGTCAGGATGCCCGCGAGCGTGGACTTGTCGAGCTTCAGCCGGTGGTTTTCCACCAGGCCGCGAAAGCCGTCGCGAAAGCCGATGATCTCCATGCCGTAAAAGCCGAGACAAGTTTTGCCGACGCCGCGAATGGCCGCGTTGAGTCCGGGGCTGTCGCCGCCAGCGGTGAGAATGCCGATGCGTTTGGTTTTAGGTAGTTTCGCCATGCCGCGAATCATTTGAAACTGCCCGGCGGATTTGTCGAGCAGAACTTTGCAAAATCTTCAAAAATAATCGTCCTCATCTTCCGGCGCGGGCGAGGGCGGCAATAACCGCCGACGCATCACCACATAGCTAATCAGGCAATTCACCCACATGCAGCCGGAAATGGCCGCGCCGATTTCAAACGCGCGGTCCCGGTAAAACAAATGCAGCTTGTGCGCGCCGGCGGGAACCTGCACGGCTTGAAACGCGACGTTCGCGCGGAGCAGTGGCACCGGCTGGCCGTCCAGCTCCGCGCGCCAATTGTGATAATACGTTTGCGCCACGATGACGAGCGAAGGTTCGACGGCTTCGATCTCGGCGTCCACAGCCTGTAGGTTGAATTGGGAATGTAAAATCTTCGCGGCGGTTTGTCCGGCAACCGTTACGGACGCTTTCGCCGCCGGCGACAGAATCACCATTCTGCTTCCGTCAAAATCATTTTGCGCGAGTGCGGCGAGCGCCGCGTCGTCATCGAGAAAAATAGGCTGTTGACCAGCCGTGACGAGCGGCAGGAAATTCGTGCGCGCCTGCCAATGAAAGCCGGCGTCCGGCGCTGTGCGCTGCGAGACGCCCAGAAACGCCTCGAAGCCCGGATGAAACGCGTTCGTGTCGCTGTAAAGGAGCGCGAGCACCGCATCGCTTTCGCGCGGCGTGAGCGAGAAGAAACCATCCACCTTGGGCACCGCGTCGAGAACATTGCAGTCCGCGCAGTAGCCGAGCCGTTTCGTGAGAAAGTTATTTTTCGGATCGCTTGCCGCGAAGGAATTGAATTCGGTCGCCGCCAGCGGCGAAATCATTATGCGCGAACCGCCCAGCGCCGGCTGCGGTTGCAGCGCGAGTTTGTCGCGCGACAGCCCCGGCTGATAAACCCACGGCGGCACCGTTGGATTCTGCGCCGGCTCATGCGTGAAGACATCCGCCCACGCCGTCAGCAGCAGCAGCAGCGGCGCGGTTTGCAGCAGTCTCGATTTGGTTTCACGCGTGAGGGCAAATAAAATCAAGCCGGTGAAAATCAAAAATGCCGCGCGCGAAAAACCGTTCAGCAAGGTCGCGTGCGGCTCGTCGCCGGGCAGCGGCGCAAGCTGCGTCCAAATGACAATGCCGCCGAGCAGCGCCAGCAGAACCGCGCCCAGCGGCAGCAAGCGCTTTTGAATTTTCTGAAAATTCGCCAGCGCAAACGCGGCAAGCAGCGGCGCGGCAAAAATGACGACGGAAACGTATTTGATCGGGTATGTGATGAAGCTTAATTGCGGCAGCAGTTTTCGCAGCGCGGGCAACACCGGCGTGTGTTCGCCCAGCGCCAGGACGAATCCGGCGAGGGCGGCGGCGAGCAGCAATCGGACTTTCACTTTGGAATCTGCGGACGATTCGCGCCCCACCCAGAACGTCAACAGGGCCAGCCAGAGCGTGCCGAGGCCGAGATAATACGACGAAGTCCAGTATTGTCCGTGTTGAAAAAAAATGCCTTCGGTGTGCGTCGTGCCGAACGCCATCGGCACCAGAAAATTGGCCCAGCCGGAGCCGGGCATGGACCAGCGCAGGTCGGCGAAGCCGGAGGCGCGTTGCGCGTGAGTCACGAGGTCTAGAAACGGCAGCAATTGCGCGGCAGCCAGCGCGACGACCAGCGCGACGACCAGCGGAAACCGCCAAAGCATGGCGAAACGGGGCGAATCGTTTTTGATGAACTGCTGCAGCCACAGCGCGGACGCGATGAGCCAGGTGAGTAAGGTGGTTTCCGGCCCGCCCGCGAGCATCTGCATCGCGCCGACGAATGCGGCGAGGATGATTTTCTGCATGCCCTCGCGCCACGCGAGTTCGACTGCCAGCAGCACCCACGGCATCCACGCGAACGTGGCGATGTGGCTTGGCCACATGAGCAGGTTCAGCGTAAAACCGTTGAAGCTAAACGCCACGCCGGCAAACGCGGCGGCGAAATTATTTCCCGTCCAGCGCTTCGCGAGAAAATACATCCCCAGGCCGGCGAACCACAAATGCAACAAACTGAAAAAGCTCAACGACCATTCGAGCGGCAGCGCCAGGTAAATCAGCGACGGCGGATACAGCGGCATGGTGTTCCATTGCGCGAGGAACGGCACGCCGCAGTTGTTGTAGGGATTCCAAAACGGCAGTTCGCCCTGGCGGAGGCAGTCCTGCTGGAAGTGCGCGAGCGGATACGCGAAGAACCCGAAGTCGCGCACCACGAAAGTTTCCAGACCGAGAATGACCTGCGGAAACGATGCGAACACTAGCAGCGCCAGGAGGATTCCAAAGCGCGCGGGCGTGAAAAACGTTTCGGCGAAGGGCCGGCTGGCGGTCGGTTGCACGCGCAGATTAAAACGGGCCGCGCCCCGAAATGCAACTGCGCGCACAGCCGGGCAGTGGTTAATTTGGAGTTCGGCGACACGTCGCCGCTTTCCCACTGGGAGCCATGTCTCCCGGTTTCAAAGCGCGGACACCAAAACAATCCGACGAATGACTGCGACAAGCCAAGCGATCACCGCGACCAGCCAACCAAGGACCAAAACAACCCAACGGATCATCGGCGGGCTTGTTTTCGCCGTTGAAGGAAGCCATACAATGACTGCCATAACCTTAGCCGTCTTCGCAACCACCCAATGGGAGACGAAAATAACCCAATGGAGCATTGGCTGGCTTATTTTCGCAGTTTAATGAAGCCGCAAAATGACTGCCACAACCATGGCTGTCTTGCACAGACCCAATGGGAGACGAAAATAACCCAATGGAACATCGGCGGATTTGTTGCAGTCTTCAAAACAAGCCATAGAATCGTCGCGTCAAGCCGGAAAATGGCCAATTACCTGCACTGGATAGCAAAATATGGTTTTTACCTTAAGCATTGTGCTGGCTCGAGGTTCCGGTAGGAACCTTCGTTTCGCGCGCAACCGTGCCGGGCTACGGGTTGCCGGCCCGGCCTTTCGTTACAGCTTTTTCAAGGTGGTGCGGAGTTGGCAACCCAGTGCGGGCGAAGGCACCGGGGCAAATACCGATGAAATTATCCGGCCCGGCTTACGCTTTCGCGCCGGCCGGCTTCTTCATCGGGCTGAAATTGCCGTCCTCGCAGCAGGCCACGAAACCTTCGGTGACGGATTTCAGTTCTTCCCAGCGGGCGCGGATTTGTTTGGACTCGGCGGCGGTGATTTGATTGTCAGCGGCAGCGGCGGCGATGACTTGCAACAGGTCGGCAAATTCCTGGACGATTTGATTGGTCGCGGGAATGAGGAAATGCGGATGCGGCGCGTTTTTGGGATTGAGGATGAAGAAGCCGCCGGCGCGCTGGCAGAGCCATTGCACGAGCCGGTGGTCGCCGGTGCTTTGATAAAGCGCCTCGACGCGATCCAGCGGATTTTCAATGCCGCTGCCCTCGCCCGCGCGCGGCTGCGTCCATTTGTAAATCATGGAAGTGGAAAGGTCGAGGTCGGCGGAAACTTCCTTGGGCGTCTTCTTGTCGAAGATTTCGCGGAGCAGTTCGTGGGATTCCATGCCGGGACGATGAAAAAGACGCGCCCGGTTGGCAAGCGTTAAAAGCTGGAAAGTGGATTCCGCGGCTGAAGCGCCTTTGCCGCATCTTCATTCTCATCCGCAAAGAACGCCCAGTCCCAGGCAGGTGCCGGAACCGATCTTAATTTGAAAGCCTATATTTTACGCCGGGCGATTATTCAAAATTCATTTTCTGGCCGGTGGCGCGGCCGGGCAACTCCTCGGATTTCAATTCACCGGAAAGTTTTTTGCTCCGGTCCGGCTGCGCGGAATTCAGGTTGTTAGTTTCGCCCAGGTCGAGGGACAAGTCGTAAAGTTCGCCGAACCGCGCATAGCCGGGCCGGGGGCGCAGGTCCGGCTCGATGTATTTCCACAGCCCGTCGCGAAACGCCAGCGTGCGAAAACCATCGTGTTCAACCAGCTTTTCGCGGCCGGTTTTGGTTTCGCCGAGCAAGGCAGGCAGGACATTGACGCTGTCCGGCGCTTCGCCGGCGGGGATTTTTTGTCCCGTCAACGCGGCGAACGAAGCGGAAAAATCCACCAGGCTCACCAGCGCGTCCGAGACGCCGGGACTCACGCGGCCCGGCCAGCTAACGATGAACGGCACGCGCGTGCCGCCTTCATAGACGAAATATTTTCCGCCGCGCAACGGGCCGGCGGGCATGTGGCCGTTCAAATCTTCCACGGCGCGGTCGTCATAGCCGTCGTCCAGCACCGGGCCGTTGTCGCTGGACAAAATCACCAGCGTGTTCGAGGACAAATTTAATTTTTCGAGCGCGGAAAGAATCTGCCCGACGCACCAGTCAAATTCCACGATCACATCGCCGCGCACACCGCAGCCGCTTTTGCCGACGAAACGCGGGGCCGGCACGCGCGGCACATGCGGATCATGCGCGGCAAATTCCAGAAAAAACGGGCGATTTGTATTCTGGCCAATGAAATCAATGGCTTTGGCTGTCAGCACATCGGCTTTGTCCTCGTCTTTCCAGCGCGCCGCGTGGCCGCCGGTCATGAAACCGATGCGGCTGATGCCGTCAATGATCGTTCCGGCGTGACCGAGGCTCAAACCCAGCTTGAGCAGTTCGGGATGATTTTTGCCCGTCGGCTCGTTGCCAATCGGTTTGCCATAGCTGACCTGAATCGGATCTTTCGGGTCGAGGCCGACGACGCGATGGTTCTCGATATAAACGCACGGCACGCGGTCGCTGGTGGCCGGCTGGATGAAGGCATAATCAAAACCAATTTCCAGCGGGCCAGGTTTGATCTCGCCATTCCAATCCGGTCCGCCGGCTCCGCCCAAACCGAGATGCCACTTGCCGACAATGCCGGTGCGGTAGCCGGCGGTTTTCAAGATGGACGGCAGCGTGGCATGCTGCGGATCAATGATGAGCGCGGCATTGCCGGGCAGAATGCCGGTGCCGTCCTTGCGCCACGGATATTGCCCGGTGAGCAGCGCGTAACGCGACGGCGTGCAAGTCGCGGAAGTCGCGTGCGCGTCGGTGAAAAGCAATCCCTGCTGGCCAAGCCGGTCAATGTTCGGCGTGGAAATTTTCGTCGCGCCATAGCAGCCGGTGTCGCCGAAGCCGAGATCATCGGCGAGAATGATGACAATGTTGGGTTTTTGCGGCGCGGCGGCAGTGGCGGCAAAAATTGAAAATGCCGACCACCACGCAAAGATTAGCTTGCTGATCGCTTTCATGTTCACTTTACGGCTTCGGTTCGATCCGTTGGCCTGGCTCGCCGGGGCGTGCGCCAAAAGCTTTGGGATCATCCTGATCCGGCTCCTTTAACTCTTTTCGCTGGCGGAAAACTTCCTGCATCAAATTGGTTTGAACCTCCGCGTAGGCGGGGTTGCCAAAAACGCTGCGCATCTCGCCGGGATCTTTTTCGCGGTCAAAAAGCTCCCAGTAATCCACGTCCGGCGCATAAAAATGCGCCATGGTGTAGCGGTCAGTAATCACGCCGTAATGCGGGCGCACATGATGATCGGCGGGATATTCGTAGTAGTGATAATAAAACGCCGTGCGCCAGTCGGCGGGCGTCGCGCCTTGAAACAGCGGGATGAGGCTGCGTCCCTGCATCCGGTCAGGAATGGAACTCGCGGCCGTCTGCAAAAACGTCTTGGCAAAATCGAGGTTGCAAACCAAGTCTTGGTTCACGCTGCCGGCTTTGATGACCGCCGGCCAGCGGATGACCAGCGGCGTGCGCGCGGATTCCTGAAAAATCCAGCGCTTGTCAAACCAGCCGTGTTCGCCGAGAAAAAATCCCTGATCGGAGGAGTAAATGACGATGGTGTTGCTGGCCAGGCCGGTGTCGTCGAGAAATTTCAGCAGGCGACCGACGTTGTCATCCACGCCTTTGATGCAGCCGAGGTAATCGTGCATGAAGCGGTTGTATTTCCACGCCACCAGCGCCTGGCCGGTGAGATTCTGTTTCAGGAACGCCTCGTTGCGCGGCAAATAGTAAGCGTCCCAGATTTTTCTTTGCTCCGGCGTGAGATCCGCCGGCGCGGTGAGTTTATTGTCCGAATCCAAAGTCATTGTTTTGGCGATGGTCATGTTCTGGTCGTGCTCGGCGAGGCCGCGACCGGAATAATCATCGAACAAACTGTCCGGCAAACCATAAGTGCGGTCGTGATCAAAATCCAGATCGCGCAGCGCCGGCTGCCAGTTGCGATGCGGGGCCTTCTGCCAGCAGAGCAGCATGAACGGCTTGTTGGTGTCTCGCTGTTTCAACCAAGCGAGCGACAAGTCGGTGATGATGTCGGTGACGTAGCCGGGATGTTTCACGCGCTGGCCGTCGCGGATCATCGCCGGATTGTAATAAATGCCCTGGCCCGGCAGAACTTCCCAGTGATCAAAGCCCGTGGGGTCGGTTTCCAAATGCCATTTGCCGATCACCGCAGTCTGATAGCCGGCTTTTTGCAGCAGTTTTGGAAACGTGATTTGCGAGCCGTCGAAGCGGCAATTGGCGTTGTTGTAAAAACCGTTGATATGGCTGTAGGTGCCGGTGAGAATCGAGGCGCGGGCCGGGCCGCAAAGCGAATTATTCACCAGACAATGATCAAACTTCATGCCTTCGTTCGCCAGCCGGTCAATGTTCGGCGTCTGAATCAAATGGCGCGCTTCACCGTAAGCGCTGACGGCTTGCCACGCGTGGTCGTC
>CAJAQO010000310.1 GCA_903944085.1 uncultured Verrucomicrobia subdivision 3 bacterium | reverse complement strand
CGCAACATCCGTGCTGCGGGTGCGTCATTTTAGGGGCGACGCACCGTTAATCCCCGCCGGCTTTTTTGGCTGCCGGCCGCCAGTCTTGCGACACCACCTTCATCGGCACCACCACGGAAAACTTTAATCCCGGTTGCAAAATTTTTTGTTGTTCTGGGGGGGCGTGAATTTGGCTTTCAAAATTTATTTTGGGTTCGCATGTAGTGGAAAAGGTATTGCTGGGCATAGCCGGCGTGCGGGCCAAAATGTGTGGCGGCGAATTTCCGCAGGCGTTGATCGCTCGCGCGGCGGCGGGAAAAATACAGTTCCTGCAACGCGCGTTCGATCCAGACATCCACCGGAAATGCGGACTCAAACCCGTAGCCGAATAATAAAACGCAGTCGGCAATTTTTCCGCCCACGCCGCGCAGCGTCATCAGTTCGGTGCGGGCTGTGACATAATCCAGCGCGCCGATTTTTTCGAGGTCAAAGCTGCCCTCGGCGATTCGCCGCGCGGCGGCGAGCAGGCTGGGCGCGCGAAAACCCATTTTGCATGCGCGCAGTTCCGTTTCCGTCGCGGCGGCGAGCCGTTGCGGCGTGGGAAAAGTCCGCCTGGTCATCACGATCCCATTGCGCAGACCGGGTGATGCGGTGCCCCCACACGGTTCGCCAAAGCGCTCACAAAGCAGCGCGACGATCTGCCGGATTTGGACAATTTGTTTGGTCGAAGACAAGATGAAGGAAGCGAGACATTCCCACGGATCTTGTCGCAGCAATCGCAGCCCGCGACACGCGACAACGGCGCGGCGCAATGGCTCATCGTCGGGAAAAGTTTTCAACACAGCAGCAAAATCAATTTCCGTCTGAAGAAACTCGCGCAGCCAGTCCCAGCTTTCCACCGTTGCGGCGGTCGCGGCGTGGATACCATTTTCAGTTTGCGTGAGCCGCACGGAATGATTTCCAATCACGCCCTGCCAGGAATTTTCCACTTGTTGCCACCGGAACACTTGGCCGGAGTCGAGCGTCGCCGCCAAATCATAATTGCGGACCGGCAGGAGAATTTCCGTCGCGGCCATTTTATTTCAAATGGTAGCAGCCGAAAAGTTCCACGCGCTGAAAGATGCGGCCGTCGCGCAACTTGATTTCGCGGACGCCGAGATTGGTGACGGATTCAAATTCGGCGGCAATCTGGTCGGGCACCGGTGGCGGTGCCGGGATTTCGCGATAATTAATCGGCTCGTGGCGGAGCCATTTTCCGATCCAGCCGGATTCCAGTTTGTAAGGTTCGAGCCGCAAAACAAAAATGGCATTTTCGCCTACGCGATGTGCGCGGTAATTGTAACTGTCCCAGTAGGGAAACTGATTAAGCGTTTGCTCGGAGTCCTCGCAATAAACGAGCGGCGTGGCTGTGGCTGCGGCGGCGCGGGCGGGCGGCGAATAAAATGAATACAGTCCCGTGGTGCCGTAATGGTCGGCGACGATGAAGGCATCGGGGTCAAACTGGGCGCGTTCGGTTTCAACGGCGAGCGCGGTTTCGCGCCAGCCCCGGGCGCGGTGCGTCAGATCTTTATCGCCGGGCAGCTTGTTGCCCACGAGCCGGCCGATCAGGTCGCTGCTGTGCATGAACACCGATGCGATAAGACCGAGCAGCAAGCCAGCGGCGAGCCACGGCTTGATACGGATTTTGCTTTCGCTCCAGAATGCAACCATCAGGCAGAGCATCGGTGGCACGGTCACGGCCATCCAGTTCGGCTGGACGCGCGAGTGAAAGGAAAGCAGCCAGCCGTAGACGAGAAACACCGGTGCGCTCATGCAGAACAGAAAAAACCAAAGCGGTTTTTCCTGGCGGCGATGCCAAGCAGCCATCGTCGCCCAAAACGCGGCAACGAAAAAAACGGGATTGAGCAAGCCGAATTCCGCGCCGGTGAACTCGAAGAAATAGTTCAGCGTCGGCTGCCACGCGCTGTGCAGCCCGGCGTCGCCGGCAACGTGGCTGACGGTGATCCAGCCGTGCTGGGCGTTCCAGACGACCACCGGCAGTGTGCAAAGGCCAAACACCAGCAGGCCAAGCCACGGTCCGATTTTTTTCAGATGAATCCGCGCCGACGGCTGCAATGCGAAGAAAATCGCCCAGCAAATAATTTGCAGCATCGCCGTGTATTTGCAGAGAAATCCCAGACCGGTCGCCAGTCCGACGATGAGCCAGTCGCGGGTTTTACCGTCTGGTTGCGCCGCGCGCCAGCCGGCGATGACGGCCCACATCCAGCACAGCACGAGCGGCGGATCAACCGTCATCAGCAGTGAACCGACGACCAGCAGCGGTGTGGCAAACGTGATGAGCAGCAAACAAAACGCCGCGCGACCACCCACTTCCCGCGTCATGAAACGCAGCACGAGCAGACTCAAAATGGCGGCGAAGACCGGCGAGAAAAAGCGCACGCCAAATTCCGTGTCGCCAAACAGCGACGTGCCGGCCCATTGGATGAGCGCGATGCCCGGCGGCTTGCTGTAATACGACAGCGCGAGATGTTTGGACCAGAGCCATTGATACGCCTCATCTTCGCTCAAGTTGATGATGCCGCTGGCGAGATAAATCCAGCGGCCGATAAGTGCGAGAAAAATGACGATATAACCCAGGCGCAGCCATTCCAGTTCCGAGTTTGGAGTTGCGAGTTCGGAGTTTTTCAATTCCGCATTCCGCATTCCACATTCCGCATTCAACAAGCTTGGCAGTCGCGCGTGCCAGTTTGGAAAAAACTTTTTGCCGATGAAATTCCAGACCGATTGCATGCTGAGGATAAAAGCGATGGCGTAGCCCGCGCCGAGAACGGCCCCCGCCGTCACGTCGCTCGGATAATGCACGCCGTTATAGACGCGGGAAAACGCAATCGCCGTCGCGAGCGGAAACATGAACCATGCGCTGCGCCGGTAAAATAAAAATGCAACCGTCGCCAGCGCAAACCAGTTGGCCGCGTGGGCGGACGGGAAACTGTGCCGATTCGCGTTGGCCGGCAAGGTGCCATCGGCCATCGGCGCGACGTAGCCTTGGCCGGTTTCGCCGAATAGCCGCGCGTCGGACAATGTGACGAACGGACGCGGCCGGGCGACGGCATTTTTGATGGTGCCGACCACCAGCGGATCGCCGAGAGCAACGACCAGCACCATCAACAGGGCGCAAATTTTCAATCGGGCGGAGCCAAAAAAAAGAACGGCCGGCACGGCGATCACGACGGCGATGAGCCACGGCACGCCGCGTCCGCTCAAGACCGGCATGAGCCAGTCAAAAAACGGATTGCCAAGCGTGCTGTTGATGAAATGAAACAGCGCGGTGTCGAGCGATTGAAACCAGTGCATCCGGCGGAATGGTAGCGGGCAGGGGAGTGAAACCAAAATTATTTTCCCGCCAGATTGCCATCTGGGCGGGCATGGATTTCCGCCTGCGAAATAGGTTTGTTATTTCACCGGGGCGGTAAACTTCATCGCCTCTGCGGTGAGCGCGGTGATTTTGCTCCACGCCTTGTCGGCCACGAGTTTCCGCTCGGCCATCCACGAGCCGCCGACGGCGGCGACTTGCGGCAGCGCCAGATAATTTGGCAGCGTGGCCGCCGTGATGCCCCCGGTGGGAATGAATTTTACGCCGGTGTGTCCGAACGGGCCGCTGAGCGCCTTCAGCACGTTGACGCCGCCGAAGGTTTCCGCCGGGAAAAATTTTAAATGCTGCCAGCCGAGTTCCAGCGCGCGGATGACTTCCGTCGGCGTGATGACGCCGGGAAACAGCGGCAGCTTGTTTTCGTGCGCCGCTTTGGAAACGGCCTCGCTCAAGCCGGGCGAAACGCCAAATTGCGCGCCCGCATCACAGGCCTGTTTGACTTGGTCGGCAGTAAGCAATGTTCCCGCACCAACCACGGCGTTGGGCAGGGATTTGCGGATGCGCGCGATGGCCTCCGCCGCGCTCGCCGTGCGAAAGGTGACTTCGATGGTGCGCAAGCCGCCGGCCAGCAGCGCCTCGGCGAGCGGCACGGCGTCGGTTGGTTGATCAATCACCGCGACGCAGACCAGCCGTTGTTCAAGCAGGGAATCAATGTTCATAGTTGCGCGGCAAAGATGATACAAAATGTCCGCCGCAAGTGAACTGAAAACCAGAACGATCTGAATTTTCAGATGGGCGTTTTTTTTGGGGTGCTGCTGCTGCCTTCGCCAAAATTTTCCCCGCTATTTGAACCGGCAGATTGGCCGCTGAAAGCATCGTTTGATGCGCTATATTTTGGCAAATTTGCATCTAAAATTGCGATTTTGGCTCGAACTATTGACGACTTTGAGTAACGGGTGTAAAAACGCTCTTTTAGTATGAGCTTGGGACTGCCAGTTAAGGTAACTGTCGCCACAATCGTGCTGCCAATCTGCGTTGGCAGGCGAGTGGCTATTTTTTCACTAAATCAAGCGGCGTGCTGGCTTGTTCAAAAGACGGCCAAACGGGAACGTCATTTACATTGGTCTGAAGGAACCGGTGTTGCGAACCATCAGCGTCAACGTGAAAGCGCCATTTTTACCGAAGCGGAAGCTGGCTGGCATCTGGGCGGCTGGTTTGTCGCGGAGCTTTTTACTGGGAAACAAAATTGGGAAATAAATTATGCGGTTTGGCATGGGACGCCGTTGCCCAGAGAAATGTCGGCTCATAATCGCTGGTAGGTAATTCCAGCGGGTCGGATGCGCGGGGTGGCCGTTGGCATGCAAGGCCGCCAGCCGCCGGAAAACGGCACGTTTTTTGAATGGTTCCGGTGATGTCACCGGGAAGATAAAGGGAAAAACATGGTTCTAAAAAATATCAATGGCATGGTTGCCAACGGCTGCCAGTGCGGTAGCTGGCTGGAGCACTGGAAGAATTTCAGCCGACGCGCGCTGCCGGCTTATTGTCCCGAAGTCTATTGCACGCAGCGGCCGGAACTGGGCGCGCTGGTGCAGAAGGATGATCCGGCGGACACCAACTGGTATGTGGTTCCGCTGTGCCGGAAACATTTTGCGGCGACGGGAAAAGAACTCGTGATTGATGCCGGCATCAAACTAGTGCCGACGAACTGCCGCCAAACTGGCGGCCAGTGAACGGCGCGCGGCCGGCCACCGGACTTGAGTCCGCCGCGCCCAATTGAATGGATGATGAAGCATGAAAAATCGAATCGCGAACAACGATGCAAACGGTTTTCCCGGCGGAAAATTTAACCGGCCGCCGAAAATCCGGCATTGCGGGCGAAGGAATTTTCCTGCCCCGCTTCAAAAAAACAGTTGGCCGGCGGATGCGGTTTTGCCGGCCGCCCCGCCGCTTCCCCGGCGCCACCAGCCGGAGGATTTCATCGTGGTTCCGCCGACGGCGCGGGCGTGGGAGCTGTCGGCATTTCCATTGTCAACGCGGCTGACTTATATCCTGGCCGGCCGGGAATGTCGGCGGCTGGGTGATCTGCACGGACTTCAGTATTCCGAAATCTTGAAATGGCGCAATGTCGGCCAAGTCACCTTGCGGGAATTGATGGCCCTGATCAAAAGCGTGCAACAAGGCGACTGGAACCGGCGGTTTGGCGCGGACGCAAACCGGCCGGCGGGTGATTTCGAGATTTGACGGCGGAAACAGCAGTGATTTGATCTGCAGCTTGATTCAGGAAATGCCGATCAAAATTCCCGCCAGAAAGACGAGCGCGCCGCCGAGCGTGGTCATTTTGTCACCCAAGCCAAGTTTGGTCGCCTGAAGGCGGCCGGTTTCAAAGATACGGCGAAAACAAGCGGGCCAGTGCGTCGCGCAATTTGGCCGGCAGCGGACGGTCATCCACTTCGGCCAAAGTCACGGCCCGCGCGGCGGAGATTTTTTGCGCGATAATTTTTTCCATTTCCGCCGCGAACGCGCGGCTGTAGCCCTCGACGTTCAATTCAAAATTCAGCCGCAGGCTGCGCGCATCCCAGTTCGCCGAGCCGAACAAGACCCAGTGGCCGTCCACGATCATCAGCTTGGAATGGTCGAACGGCGGCGGCGTGAGCCAGAGGTGGCAGCCGCGTTGCAGCACCTGCCACCACAGCGCGCGGGAAGCCCAATGCACGAACGGCAGATTGTTTTTCGCCGGCAGAATGATGTCCACGCGCACGCCGCGCAGCGCGGCCAGGTTCAGCGCGGTGACGAGCGCGTTGTCCGGCAGAAAATACGGCGTGACAATTTTCACGGAGGTTTGCGCCTCGGCCAAAGCCGCGAGCAGCGTCCAGCGCGCGTTTTCAAAATCCGCGTCCGGCCCGTCAGGAATGACGCGGGCGATGATGTCGCCGGATTCCTTGGTTTCCGGAAACCAGCTTTCGCCATCGAGAATTTCCTCCGTCGTGAACGCCCAGTCATTGGCAAACGCCTCCTGCAATTCCGTGACCACCGGGCCCGTCACCCGGAAATGCAGATCTTGCACCGGGTGCGCCGGTTTTTCGGCGAGGACGTTGCCGTGCCGGAGGTTCATGCCGCCGGTGAAGGCAATTCTGCCATCCACGACCAGCGACTTCCGGTGATTGCGCAGATTAATGGTCGCCACGCGCCACGGCGTGAAGAGCGAAGCGGGCAAAAATTTTGCGAACGGGATTTTCGCGCGGCGCAGCTTGAACGTGATCGGCGGCCAGGAATAGCGCGTGCCGGCGGCGTCAATCAACACGCGCACCGCCACGCCGCGTTGCACCGCGCGTGCGAGCGCGCCGACAAATTCCCCGCCGCTCGCGTCGTTGTCAAAAATATAGGTGGCGAGCGTGATGGAGGTTTTGGCCGATTCAATCGCTGCCCGCATCGCGGGAAACGCGGCGTCGCCGTTGACCAGCGGCTCGATTTTGTTGCCGGCGGTGAGCGGCTGCGTGGCAATGTGGCTGACGACGCGGGCGATGTGTTTGAGATGTTCCGCGCCGTCATGCTCCGGTTCGCCAAGATTTTCCGGGACCGGCCGGCTCAAAGTTTTGTGGATGCCGAGCTGGATGGCGCGACGGCGGATGCGGTTGACGCCGAGCGCGAGGTAGAGCAGGGGACCGAGCGCGGGCAGCGCCCAAATCACCACGAGCCAGATGGTCGCCGCGCGCGTATCGCGCTTTTGGAGCAAGGCATGGCCGGAAGCGAGCAGGCAGGCCAGCACGTCAAAACCGGCGGCGAAGTGCGGCCAGAATTTATCCAGGAAAACGTGCCAGTTCATGCGCGGGGAGTTTCCGCAGAAATGTAACCGGGCGCAAGCGCCGGGAAAAAATGCCACGGCCAATTTTTGCTGCCACGGCCAGCGGCTTGTTGTATAAGACGGCCGTGCTTCCATCCGCAACCAGCCAGGCCAGCGCGCGGACTGCTTTTCCGTTATGGCAGCGGACGGCGTTGTTTTCATTGGCCTACTTCGCCTGTGCCGCCGCCGGCAGCCTGCTGTCCGCGCCAAGCGGCAATTACGTCAGCTTCTGGCTGCCCGCCGGTTTGTTTGTGGCGGTGCTGCTGTTGAATCCCACCCGCGAATGGCTGGCGTTTTCGCTGGCCGTCCTGCCGGCAAACCTGGCGTTTGATTTTTTGCACGATGACCGGCCGAAGCTCGTGGTCATGGGGCTGTTTTATTTGGCGAATGTTTTGCAAACAGTGGTGGGCGCGTGGCTGGTGCGGCGCTTGGTGGCGGAGCGGCCGACCTTGGCCTTGGTCGAAGAATTTTTCGGGCTGATTGGTTTTTCAGGAATTTTCAGCCCGATGCTGGGGGCGGCGGTCGGCGCGGCCACCCTGAGCGCTTTCGGCCTGAGCCACCAAACTTTTGGGCAGTCGTGGAAAACCTGGTGGGGCAGTTGCGCCATGGCGGTGCTGATCTTCACGCCGCTGATTCTGGTGTGGTCGGCGGTGCAAACCGCGCGCCCGGAAAAACTTTCTTGGCGAAAGGCCGTCGAAGCCGTGCTGGTTTTTGGCGGATTGATCTGGCTCGCCTGGCAATTGCTGGTGGCGGGCGGCGGTATCAATACGCCCAAAATGCCGATGCTGATCTTCATCCTGTGGGCCGGGATGCGCTTCGGTTTGCGCGGCGCGACGCTGTCCATTTTTTTGCTGGCGCTGTGGTCGTCATTTCTGACCACGCATTACCAGATTGGCGTTTCGGACAGCGACAAAATCTCGGGCGGCTATGTTTTCACGCTGCAAGTTTTTTTGGCGGTGTCCGCCTTGGTGGGACTGGTGCCGGCGATCGTGCTGGCCGAGCGCGACCGGACGATGGCGCGTTTGCGCGACAGCGAGGACCGTTTTCGCAGCCTGACCGAGGCCGCCTTTGAAGGCGTGTGCATCAGCGAGAACGGAATTATTTTGGACATGAATGATCAGGGGCTGAAAATGTTCGGCTACGCGCGCGAGGAAATAATCGGGAAACCCATCATTGAACTGGTGGCCCCGGAATCGCGGCCGCTGGTGGCGGCGGCCATTGGTGCCGGCCAGGAATTGATTTATGGGCATATGACGCTGCGGAAGGACGGCACGATTTTTTATACCGAAGCGCAGGCCCGCATGGTCCAAGTTGGCGGCCGGCTGCTGCGGATGACGGCGATACGCGACATCACGGAACGCAAGCTCGCGGAACAGGCGCTGCGCAAATCCGAGGAGAAATTTTCCAAAGCCTTTCGCGCCAGCCCGGATGGTCTGGCTATTTCCGAAGTGGAAACGGGCCGCTACATCGAGGTGAACGAGGGTTATTGCAAACTTTTCGGCCACCCGCGCGCAGAAATGCTCGGCCACACTTCCGTCGAACTGGGCATCTGGGAAAATTCCTCCGACCGGGACCGCTTCATCAGTGCCTTGAAAACAGTCAGGGAAGTGCGCAACTTTGAAGTGCGGATGCGCACGCGCGCCGGTGCCGGCAAAATCATCCTCTTGAGCGCTGACCCCATCGAGCTGGATGACCGGGCCTGCCTCGTTTCCGCGCTGCATGACGTCACCGACCGCATTCAGGCCGAGCTGGCCCTCCGTAAATCCGAGGAGAAATTTTCCAAGGCGTTTCGCACCAGCCCGGATGTGATGTCCATCGCCGATTTGGAAACGGGCTGTTATCTGGAAGTCAACGAAGCGCACGAAAAAATTTTCGGGTTCAAGCGTGAAGAAGTCGTCGGCCGCTCGCCCACCGAGTTGGGCATTCTGGAAGATCCCGCGCTGCGCGAGAAAATGCTGGCCGAGCTGAAAATCGTCGGCTCGGTTCGCAACCTGGAGGTTTTCGCGCGCAACCGGCAGGGTGATCTGCTCACGGTTCTGCTCAGCGCCGAACTGATTGAGTTGGGCGGCCGGATGTGCGTGCTCCGGGTTTCGCACGACATCACCCGGCGCAAACAGCTCGAAGTGGAGCGCGAACAGGCGGTGGCGCGGGAACAGCAGTCGCGCATCGAATACACGCTCCAGCTCATCGCCGCGCAGGAAGCCGAACGCAAACGCATCGCCGCCGAACTGCACGACAGCATTGGTCAAAACCTGTTGCTCGTAAAAAATCTCGCGCAGATGGCGTTGCAAGCACAAACCCCGGCGCAGGTTTATGAGCATGTCGCCACCATCAACCATCTGGCGGCGCGCTGCATCGCGGAGACCCGGCAAATTTCGCGCGACCTGCATCCCTATCAACTGGATCATCTGGGCCTCAAACGCGCGCTCGAGGCGATGCTGGAGAACACCGCCCAGGCCAGCGCCATCCACTTCACCGCCAAGTTTGAGCCGGTGGACGAACTTTTTTCCGCCGACGGCGCGATGAATCTTTACCGCATTGTCCAGGAAAGCGTGAACAATATTTTGAAGCATTCCCAGGCCAGCCGCGCGGACATCCGGCTGGAGCGCGACATCCACGAGGTGCAGTTGCGGATTGAAGACGACGGCGACGGATTCCCGGCAAATCAGTTGGCGGACAACAAAAAAGGGATGGGGCTGAAAAACATCACCGAGCGCGTGCGAATGCTGGGCGGAAAATTAAACGTGGACTCGTCGCCCGGCCACGGCACCCGCATCGAAGTAGCCATTCCCTTTGTTGAAAAAAACGGTTGAGCGCAAATTCACGCTCGCACCAAAAGCCGGCATTTGTTAGCGTCTTTTATTCATGGCCGAACGCATCAAGGTTTTGATCGTGGACGATCACCCGCTGTTCCGCACGGGACTGCGGCAGGTGATCGAAGCCGATGGTCGCTTTGAACTGGTCGGCGAAGCGGGTGACGGAGAGGTGGCGTGGAAGTTGATCCAGGAAAAAAAGCCCGACGTGGCGGTGTTGGACGTGAATCTGCCCGGACTGACCGGCCTCGAAATCGCCCGCAAACTCCAGGAAAAAAAATCCCGCACGCGTGTAATCATCCTGACGATGCTCAAGGAAGAAGAATTGATCAACCGCGCGCTCGACTTCGGTGTGAACGGCTTTGTGCTCAAGGAAAATGCCGTGGCGGACATTCTGGAAGCCATCGTCACCGCCGCTGCCGGCGGACATTATTTAAGCCCGGCCGTTTCCGGTTTTCTGGTGCGCCGCCGCAGCCGCGCCGAGGCGCTCGCCGCGCACAAGCCCGGCCTGGATGATCTGACCAAGGCCGAACGCCGCATTCTCAAGCTCATTGCGGAAAACCAAACCAGCCGCGAGATTGCGGCGAAATTGTTCATCAGCCCGCGCACCGTGGAGGCGCATCGCGCCAACATCTGCACCAAGCTGGAATTGCACGGCAGCCATCGCCTGCTGCAATTCGCCCTCGAAAATCGCTCGTCCCTCTGACGGTTTCTGGTTCCCGTAAAATTTGGCTAGGTAGTCCCACCTAGAAAAATAGCGATAGTTGCCTAGCCCAAAATATGCGGCGACGACAATTACGCATCCCGCCTCCGTCGCGTTAATTTAATCAACGGTTAACCCGTGAATGTATGACCAAAAAATTGATGATTGTGGATGACCACGCTATTTCGCGGCATCTGGTCCGCCAGGTGGCCGCGACGCCGCTCGACACCGTGCTGGAATGTGTGTCGGCCGACGAGGCGCTCAAAGCCGTGGGCATTTTCAAACCGGACTGCGTGCTGATGGGCGTCTCCCGGCTGGTGCCCGGCGCGTTCCAGGCGATTAAAACCATCCGGGAAACTCATCCGGGTGTGCGCGTCGTGGCCGTGAGCAGTTTGCCCGAGGCGGCGCTGCGCCAGGCGGCCAGCGAAGCGGGGGCTGCCGGTTATGTAACCACGGAAAATCTTTCAGAATTGTTCCTGCTCGCCGCGCCTGAACGGCTCACCTCAAAACCCGCCCGGCGGACCAAGTTTCGCCGCCGGCAAAGCTGATTTTTCAGACCCATTTTTATGCCAATGAAATTGATGATTGTAGATGACCACGAAGGCATGCGCAGCATGATCCGGCAATTGATCGTGGCTCCCGGCGACTCGGTGGTCGAGTGCGCTTCCGGCGACGAAGCCTTGCGCGCGCTGGGCGAGTTCAAGCCCGACTGCGTGACGATGGATGTGAGCATGCCCGGTCTGTGCGCGTTCCAGACCACGCGGAACATCCGCACCGCGCATCCGTCGGCGCGGGTGATTTTTGTGAGCAGTCACGACCAGCCGGATTATCGCCGGGCCGCGCACGAAGCCGGGGCCGTGGGCTACGTGGTGAAAGAAAAGCTTTCCGAACTTTATTTGTTTGTGGCCACCAAGCGCCTGCTCACCAGCCTGAAAGTTTGAAGTTTCTTCGCTGCCCCGCTTCAAGGAAATTCAGGTGGCGCATTAAAGTTGTGCTGGAATTTCCAGTGCCGTCCCGCAAACTCGGCGGATGAAATCGCCTGATTTTCGTTCGGCCATCGTGGCTTACATCCGCGAGCAGGCCCGGCCCGTGGACAAATTCAGCCATCAGCCGCGGCTTTATGAATTGACGCGTGTCATCGGCGCGGACCAGAACTATGACGACGACGTCGTATTCGCCGCCGTCTGGCTGCATGACCTCGGCGTATTTGTCGGCCATCGGCCTGAAGCGCCCGAAGCGTTGGCGAAATGGGACTGCGTGGCTTACGCGATGCACCAGACCCCGGATATTCTCGCGCGTCTGGGTTTTCCCGCCGAAAAAATTCCCGCCGTCGTCGAAACCATCCGCACGCATCAGCCGCAGGAAAACCCAGCAAGCATTGAAGGAATCATTGTGCGCGATGCCGATATTTTGGAGCAACTGGGCGCAGTGGCGGTGCTGCGGACGGTGTGCAAAATCGGCCGCGACACAAGGTTCAAAACATTTTCCGATGCGCTGCGGGTGCTGCAAAAAAATCTCGAAACCTTGCCCGGGCAGTTGAAACTTCCAGTTTCGCAAACGCTGGCCGCGCCGCGCGTGCAAGCGCTGCAACAATTTCTGGCAGCGGCGCAGGCGGAAGGTTGTGCGGGCGCAGAGTGATTCCAAGTTGCCCCGGGACTTTTGACCGCGTCAAACTGGCGGCAGCGGATTGGGATTTTTTCCCGGCTCGGTCAGGTTTTGGGGCGGCGCGTTTTGGAACAGCAGAATGTAAAGAATCGGCAAGATGCCGGCCGTGTTGAAAACAGCGATGCAAATGAACCAGGCCAGTTGGTTGTTGCGCGCGCTTTTCCACATGGCCACGACTTTCCAGGCGGCGTCCCACAGCGCCACGAGAACAAGGACGACAATCAATAATGCCAGCAATGGATTTCTCATAGGTTTGTTTTGAATTTTTTGTTGGTGCGGATCATTTTATAAAATAGCCGGCACATTTCCACGAGCCATCTTTTTCCAGACGGAACGTGACATTTTCCTTCGCCTCTTTCTTTTCCGCGAAGGAGCTATCAAACAGCATGAACACATAAGGTCCGTCAGGCGCGCCGGGCGGCGAGCCGGTGATCGGCCCTGAAACCGCAGGCGAGGTCGGCACCCCATTGTTAAGGGTCAACGGAATTGAGGCAACGAGCCGGCGCGAAATCAATTTGCCCAGTGGTGTGCGATTGGTGCTTAGAAGATTGGTCCAGTCCGCTTCAGTTTTTTTGGTCTGCACGGCCGACGCGGCTTCTTGCCAGCTTTCGGAAATATGCCCGGCGTCCACCAGCGTCAGCCATTTTTTCGCGGCGGTAACCACGGGAGAATCCACGCGGAAGTCGTGATTGCTGATCGCCGCCCAATCCGTCCCGCGCCACTCGTAAAACAATGGCGCGGGCGTGTTGGCCGGCACTGCTGGCGCGGCTTGGCGTTTCACAATTTTCACGGAGCCGTCCACCGTTTCAGCGTCCACCTTGGCGCTACCGTTGCCCAGGGTCCCATTTAATTTATCGCCCACGACCGATTTCTGGTTTGGCTGTAGTTCTGCAAATTCGCTGGTCACCTTGCCGTCAATGGTATGCACGGAAACAGTGGCATCGGCTTCGGCTGGCAAGGCCAGCGTGATGCTGCCGTCCACGGTATGCAGCGAAACCGATTGGCCCGCGCCGAGCGTATCCAGGCTCGCCGAAATGCTGCCGTCAACCGTGGACAGGGTTAAGTTGTCCGCCGCGTTTTTAATTTCCATCGAGCCGTCCACAGCGGACGCTGTGATCGGCCCGGTCACGCCCTCAATCGTGATCCGGCCATCCACGCTGTGGACACCCGTCAAGCGCGCGTGCTGCGGCACTTGCACGATGTAGGCCACGCTCGCCTTGCTGCGCCCGATCATTCGCAGCCAGTTCCAACCCGAATCGAGGTGGTCGTCCAAATCGGTGTGAATGTCGGCGTGTCCCGGTTGGGCATTCACTTTGATTTTCACCGCGTCAACCCCGTCGGCGGATTTGCCATGAATGGCGATCTTCAGCGTCACGGCGTTGCTGCTCCAGCCGTGAATTTCAATCGGCCCATCCACATTATTAATGCTGAACTGCCCGTCGGCCTCGAGCGGAAATGATTGCACGGAATCCTTCCGATATTCGCCGTCTTCCTGGCGGATGCCGGCTTGCTGCAACTGCCCGGCACTGAAAGCCGACGCGTGAAACGGCTTGCCGCCGACCAAGAGTGGCGCGCGCCAGCCGGCCGAGGAACGCAGTTGAGGCATCAACATAAACGCCAGCATCAGCAACAAAATGACTCCCAAGAAAACCAAAATGATACTGCCCATCACCACCGCGAGTTGCCGCCAAAAATGATTTGGCTGGCTGGATGCGACCGGGTCAGCGGCACGGCACACGAAAGCCGCTTTCACATTGTCACTTGCCAGCACCACCAAAGCCCAGATGCCGACGGGCACGCTGATAAATCCACACGTCATGATGCCGAGAATTCCCGCCGCCACCGACCACGCATAGCTGCGGCGTTGCAGCATTTGATAGCCGCCAAACAAAATCAACGCACCCGGAATACCTTCAAACAGCGCCACGGCGAGAAACGGTAAGAATCCCACGCCGGCCAACATGCCACCGCCAAGAAATCCCCCGAGAATCGCCAAGCTTCCGGGAACCAATAACCAACCGTTAAGCACGATGGCCGAGATCTTCAATAACCCCGCCATCATCAATGCGATGGCCGGTGCCGTGATCATCGCAGAAGGAAGGTTGGTCGGCGCAACGCTGGGGAGAGCTGCGGTTGGTGCACTTGATTTTTTACCCGCCAGATTTTGCTGGTCGGTTGATGGATCGCCGGTCCGCGAATGGGTCCAGTTTGTCATGCGCCGGCCTTTGCCATCGTGAAAGGCTTTGCAGACGAGCAACAGCCAGTCAATCGTCGCCCAAATGATGCAGCCTACAATCGAACCGGCCAATAGCAGGCCGCTAAAAGGCTGCGGTCCACCGATGGCACAAAGCACAATCCACAAAATACAACTGCTCAGTGCGAGCAACTGCACGCACGCGGTGATAAATTTCCCCACGTAAAACCGGTGCGCGCCAAACACGCCGAAAAAGAATGCCAACAAAAATGCCGGCAGGATGGCTTTGTCGCTCGCGCCATTGGCCGGGGCGACCGGAAATGCCGGCGGAGCAGTTGCGCCCGCCGCCGTGCCCGCGAATTCCGCCGGCGAGCCGGCGATGGTTTCCACGGCGGTTTTTACCTGGCTCGCGTGCTGATAACGCCGTGCCGGTTCTTTCTCCAGCGCGTGCAAAACCACTTCGTCGAGGCGCACGTCCACCTGAACTTTCTGCGACGGCGGTTGAAATTTTCCCAGCGGCAGTTCGCCGGTGAGCATTTCGTAAAAGACCACGCCCAGCGAATAAATATCCGCGCGATGATCCACCGTCTGCGGCTTTTCCACCTGCTCCGGGGCCATGTAATTTGGCGTGCCCATCACATCCCGCGCGCCGGTCAGCGACAAATCCTTCGGTTCCAAGCCGGCGATTTTCGCGATGCCGAAGTCGGCGATCTTCACCCGGCCCAACTTGTCCAGCAGGATGTTTTCCGGTTTGATGTCGCGGTGGACGATGCCTTGCTCGTGCGCGAATTGCAGCGCTTCACAAATTTTCGGCACAATGTTGAGCGCCTCAGCGGGCGAGATTTTTCCGGTTTGCAGCAACTGTCGCAGCGTCAGGCCGTCCACAAATTCCATCAGCAGATAAAACTGCCCTTGCACTTCGCCGAAATCAAAAACGGTGACAATGTTCGGATGGTTCAGCCGGGCCAGCGCGCGGGCCTCGCGCTCGAAGCGCTCGGCAAATTGCAATTCGTTCTGTTTTTCCGGCGCGAGAATTTTCAGCGCGACGAACCGGTCCAGGCGCGGCTGGCGCGCTTTGTAAACCGCGCCCATGCCGCCGCGGCCGAGACATTCGAGAATTTCCAATTGCGGGAACAGTTGTGATAGTTCGGAAAAGGAGGGCGGCACAAACGGCGGTTGCCCGGGTGCCGCGCCGCCTTCCGTGGCAAAGCCGCGTTGCAGCAGGCAGGTCGGGCAAAGCCCTTCCGGCGCGTCCGGCTTCAGAATGGCACCGCACTGCGGACATTTGCGTGGCATGACTTCCGTTTTGCTGGCATCCGCCGGTCGTTTTGCCGGCGGCGGTGGTGCCGGATTGAAAGCCTGCTGGAAAACCGGCGAGAACAAATCTGGCGGCGATTTCTCTTTGGCCCGCTTGCCGAAAAAATAATAGATAAGTGCCCCCACGGCAACCAGCAGAATCAGCGGCAGCCCGATAAGAATCAGCATCTCAACCAGGACTACAAGAAATTCCGCGCCGTTGAGTCCAAGCATCGCAAACATCGGTTCAAAATTTATATTCATTCCACTGGTTACTGAAGCAAAACCGCCGGATGGTTACGCGGTATTTACGATTTGCGATTTACGATTTACGAGCGAGCCGGCAATCAGCGCGTAAATCGTATATCGTAAATCAAAAATTATCCGGCCAGCGCCGCGAACAAATTCCGCAGCTCATCTTCGACTTCGGCGGGACTGGCGACGGTGTCGGCGATTTCCGCGCGGAGCACTTCGCGATAACGCTGCCGGAGGCGATGCACGGCCACTTTCACCGCGCCTTCGCTCATGCCCAGACGCGTGGCGATTTCGGCATAGCGCACCGTGCGGCTGGCCTCGGTCAAGGTCGGTTTCAATTGCTCGAACAACTTTTCGCGGCCGGCGTGGACGTATTCTTCGCGCAGGCGGCGCAGCACCTGTTCCAGCAGCGTCAGCGCCCAGCGGCGTTCGTAAATTTTTTCCGCAGTGGTGGTGTCGGCGGGTTCAAAGCCGCACGAAGTTTCAGCCGTGTTGAAGTCAATCGGAATGGGAACCTGTCCGCCGCCGCGTTTTTGCGCGCGGGCCTTGTCCCATTCGTTGGCGAGAAAATGTTTCAGCGCCGTCAGCAAAAACGAGCGAAACCGGCCCCGCGATTCATCGGCGGCGGCCAGATAATTTTTGGCGAGCAGGCGCGCGAAAAATTCCTGCGTGAGATCCTGGGCATCCGGCGGTGAATTGCCCAGCCGCCGCACATAGGCGTAAAGCGGATGCCAGTAAGCCTGGCACAGCCGGGCCAGCGCATCGCGGGCGCGCGTGGTGTCGCTGCGGCCGGCCGTCAGAACCACCGACCAGTGCGTGGTGACAAAAGCCGGCGACGCCCCCGGCCGTTCCGTCGGGGCCGGTTCGGTGTGAATGGTTTCGGCGGTGCCGGTGGTGCTCACGACGTTTCCAGCTTAACGGCGTCCGGCGGAATCGCAAGATTTCGTCACCGCCCAGCAGCTTGACGATGGTGAAAAACAGGCCGGAGCCACCCAAAACTGCCCGCGCAACACGGACAAACCGCCAAAGTTCGTCGTTTGAATGAAGATGGCTGCCGAACGGTTGCCAACACTCACCGGGAGGCTGGCAATTTTCATCGGCGTATTTCAACCTTCGGCTTTGTGACTGTCGTGGTTCGCCTTCCGCTTCGCGGCTTCGGCAACAACTTTTTCCGCCGCCTCGCGCGGCATTTCCTCGTAATGGCTGAATGCCTCGGTGTGGACGCCCGCGCCGCCGGTCAGTGAACGCAGCGTGCTGGAGTAATGATACAGTTCTGCCGTCGGCACACTGGCCTTGATGATCTGGAAGGAGCCTTCGGCTTCGATGCCGAGAATTTTGCCGCGCCGCGAGGACAGATCGCCCATGACTTTGCCCATGAACGATTCCGGGACTTGAATCTCGACGATTTCAATCGGCTCCAGCAACAGCGGCTTGGCGGCGGCGAAGGCTTCCTTGAACGCGAAGTAACCGGCGATTTGAAAGGCAATGTCCTTCGAGTCCACCGGGTGCATCTTGCCGTCGTAGAAATCAATCTTCACATCGGTCACGCGGCAGCCGGCGATGACACCTTCGTTGCAGACCTGCGCCACACCTTTTTCGACGGACGGCACGAAATTGCGGTCCACGTTTTGCCCGACGAGCGATTGCGTGAATTCCACGCCGCTGTCGCGCGGCTTGGGTTCGATGCGCATCCAGACTTCGGCGAACTGGCCCGCGCCGCCGGTTTG
>CAJAQO010000309.1 GCA_903944085.1 uncultured Verrucomicrobia subdivision 3 bacterium | reverse complement strand
GGATCAATCGCGACCGCCAGCATAGCTTGGCTCGACATCTGCGATGCGTTGAAAGTTTCAAACATAACTCCAGCCTGAAAATGTCTCGTGGCCTAACAATTATCAGGCCCCGGTTTTTGTGGTCTATCAGGTTTCATGAATTTGAGGGTGCGCGGGTCGTAAATTGTTGTCGAGCCATTTTATTTGCGGAGGATGACGGCTGAAATTTTTCAGCCAAGGCGGCAAATCAAGCCAGCCAGCGTGCTTTCAATCGGGCCAGCGTCCAGCCGTATTCCGCCGCGAGCTGGTCCACGACGCTTTGCGCTTTCAATTCCGGCGGCAGCACTTCCCAGGTGTAAGTTTCCATTTCCAGATGCGAGCAGCGCTGCGGATTTTCCGCCAGCCAGTCCAGCGTGCCGAGCAAATGGTCGCTGGTGTTCTCAAACGGCGGCGTGGCGGGCGCGTGCAGCGGCACGTGAAAATGGATCCGCCATTCGGCGGAAGTTTCAAGTTTCAAGTGTTCAGTTTCAAGCCGCTTTGGCTGAACACTTGACACTTGAAACTTGAAACTCGCCAACGCCTCCGGCAAATCGCGGTAAGTTGTTCGCTTGCCATTTTCGTCGCGGGCGATGACTTGATGCAGGTAAACGTCATCGGAAAATTTCTTCAAGGCTTCACGCGCCTCCGGCGTGGGCGAAACTTTCAGCGCGGAGCTTAAATGGATTTTGCTGATTTTGATGCCGTGATTCACGAGGCGGGGCAGGGCGGTTTGCGGCTCTTCAAATTCCACGGCGAAATGGCAGCAGTCGTAATTCACGCCGAGATGCTCGGCGAGGCGCGGGTCGCGCGGATGTTCATCGCGAAGCTGCTCGAAAAATAAAATCGTCTCCGCACTGTTTTCCAGCAGACAGAGCGGTTCGGGTTCGAGGCCGAGATGCAGTTTGCGCCCGGTCTTTTCGCTGATGCGCGCGATGTGCTCGACGGTGTGCCAGATATTTTGCCGGATGGCTTTCTGCGACTCGGCGGACGGATGAAATTCCTTGAACGAGCCGGGCAACGTGCTGACACTGCCCGCGATGCCGGCGGGCAAAAGTTCCGCGAGCAAATCGAACAGCAGATTGGTATAGGCCACGCGCTCTGGTGCCGACCAGTCCGGGCGGTAAACTTGTTCCTTGACGCGCGTGCCATGAAACTGGCCGTAAGGAAATCCGTTGATGGTGAAAACGTAGCAGCCATTTTTTCCGAGCCAGCGCTGGAAGGCGAGCCGTGTGCCGGGATCGCTCAATTCCACTGCGGCGCGTTCGGCCAGGCGCAGGCCGATGGCGAATGGCTTTTTCGGACAGACTTTTTCGCGGATGGCCAGCGCGTAATTCTGGAGCGAAGCAAACGTTTCCAGCCACGTTTCGCCGCGATGGATGTTCGTGCAGTAAGCAAGCTGGAGCGAATGATTCAATTGCATGGCGCGAAAACAAGATGCGGCGAAAACAATTGTTTGCAAGGCGCAAACGGACGTTGACACCTCGCCGAAGCGGGATTAACCTCTGGAAAACTGCAACTGACCATGTTACTTCGCATCAGTTTAATTGTGGCTATCCTGGCCGGCCTCGGGGCCGGGGTGGTTTCGTATTTTGAATTTACCGACAAGATTCCCGCGCTCACCAAGCAGCGCGACGATGAAAACACCGCCAAGAAGCAGGCGCTGACGGAACTGGCCTCCACCAAGAACACCCTCAAAAAAACCCAGGGCGAACTCGCGCAGACGCAGACCGAACTGGCCGACACCAAATCAGAACGCGACAAGGCCGCCGCCCGTGCCGATGCCCAGGCCAAGCGCGCTGACGAACTGTCCGTCAAGCTCACCAAGGCTATTTCCGAACGCGACGACGCCCAAAATCAACTGGCTTCCTACAAGGCAACGGATCTCACGCCGGACCAAGTCATCAAGCTCAATAAAAATCTCAAGGAATCCCTCGCCGAAATTGACGCCATCAATGCTGAAAAAGCCGTGCAGCAGCGCGAAATTGTCCGACTCAAAACCCAGTTGTTGAAATACGAGGATCCAGATTCCTTCGTCAAATTGCGCGCGGATTTGAAGGGCAAAATTGTGGACGTGGATCCCAAATGGGATTTTGTCATCCTTGACATCGGGGAAGAGCAGGGCGCGTTGCAGGACGGCGAACTGCTGGTCAGCCGCGAAGGCAAACTGGTGGCCAAGGTCATCATCCGCCGGGTTGAAAAAGACCGTTGCATCGCCAACATCGTGCCCGGCTGGAAGCTGGGCGACCCGATTGAGGGCGACGAAGTCACGCCGGCGCATCCCGCGCCTGCTTCCTAAAATGAGATTCCGCCCCGTTCATCTGCTTCTGCTCGTCGTCTTGGCGACCATGGTGGCGGTGGGTTCCGGGTGCGCCAGCAACGAGCCCGACAACGCCTCCGTGCGGCCGTGGAATTCGGCGGAAGGCTGGCAGAGCGGCGCGCTCGGCGGCATGGACACCCAGCACCGTTAACTTTTTCGGCGCAAGCAGCGCGACGGCGTCAGCATAAAATCCACCTTCGCATCGTGCAGTTCCGTCGGGATGCTTTCCAGCAGTTGAAAGTCGTAAGCCACACCGCATTTGATCCCGCTGATTTCTGCCAGCAGCCGGTCATAAAACCCCCGCCCGCGACCCAGCCGGTTGCCGCTTAAATCAAACGCCAATCCTGGCACGAGCACCAAGTCAAATTGGTTCAGCAGGATTTCCGCGCAGCTTGCCGCCGGCTCCCGCACGCCAAATTTGCCGGTGACAATATCCGTCGCCAGCCGGCCGATGATTTTCGCGCCGTATGTTTTTTTCTCCGCATCAAAAAAAGGCAACGCGCAATGGTTTCCCAGCGCGAGCGACAGTTCCAGCAGCGGCCAGACATCCAGCTCGTCCGGCAGCGGCGCAAAAAATAAAATCGTGTGCGCGCTGGGCATCTGCGCCTTCAGCCGTTCGCAAAGCTCGATGGATTCCACCGCGCGCACCGCCGGGGAAATTTTTTCGAGCGCCGTCCGGATTTTGGCGCGCAGTTCGGTTTTGGAATTTGAAATTTTCGTTTCCATTTTTCAAGCCGGACCGATTTTGGATTTTGGATTTTGGACTTTGGACTCCGCAAATGCAGCCCGCCATTTCTCGACGCGCTCCTTGATTTTCTTTTCCACGCCTTGCTCGGTCGGCTCGTAAAAAGTTTTGTCCACGCCCAGATAATCCTGCGCCACAAAATGATCTTTCCCGTCGTGCGCGTATTCATAGCCGATGCCGTGGCCGAGTTTTTTCGCGCCGGAATAATGGCCGTCGCGCAAATGTTCCGGCACCGGGATCGTGCGGCCGGAACGCACATCGGCCAACGCGGCGTCAATCGCCACAATCGCGCTGTTGCTTTTGTTCGCCGTGGCGATGTAAATCGTCGCCTCGGCCAGCGGAATCCGCGCTTCCGGCCAGCCGACAAATTCCGACGCGGACAAACAAGCATTCGCCAGCACCAGCGCCATTGGGTCGGCGAGGCCGACATCTTCCGCCGCGCAAATCACAATGCGCCGCGCGATGAAGCGCGGGTCTTCGCCGGCATGAATCATTTTCGCCAGCCAATAAAGCGCCGCGTCAGGATCGCTACCGCGCATGGATTTGATGAATGCGGAAATCGTGTCGTAATGCGCGTCGCCGTCGCCGTCGTAAACCACGGCTTTTTTCTGGATGCTTTGCTCGGCCACTGCGAGCGTGATCCGCGTAATGCCATCCGCAGTCGGCGCGGTGGTGAGCGCGGCGATTTCCAGCGAGTTCAACGCTTTGCGCGCGTCGCCGTCGGCAATGGTGGCGAGGTGGCGCAAAGCGTTCTCATCGGCGGAAATTTTCAGGCAGCCCAAGCCGCGTTCGCGATCAGCCAGCGCGCGTTGCAGCAGCGAAAACAAATCTTCTTCCGTCAGCGGCCGCAATTCGAAAATTTGCGAGCGCGAAACCAGCGGCGAGTTGACGAAAAAAAACGGATTGTGCGTGGTCGCGCCAATGAGTTTGATAACGCCGCTCTCGACATCCGGCAGCAACACATCTTGCTGCGATTTGTTGAAGCGGTGGATTTCGTCAATGAACAAAATGGTGGAGCGTCCCGTATTTTCCAGGCGATTCGTGGCCGCCGACAACACCCGCCGCATGTCGGCGACGTTGGATTCCACGCCGCTCAAGCGCTCGAATTTGCTTTTGGTCTGGCGGGCGATGATTTGGGCCAGCGACGTTTTGCCCGTGCCGGGCGGCCCGTAAAAAATCAGCGACTGGATGCGGTCGGCTTCAATCGCTCGCCGGAGCAGCTGGCCAGGCCCGAGAATATGCGACTGGCCGGCGTATTCATCCAGGTTGCGCGGGCGCATCCGTGCGGCGAGCGGCTGGCTGCGAACTGTGTCTGGCGTGGGCGCAATGATTTCTTCCGGCAATTTTTCAGCCGAATCGGGGAAGAGTTGATCGTGCGCCATGCGGTGAAAGTAGCATCGCCGCGCGGTTGGCCCAAAAGAAAACGGTTAGAGCTGCTGGAGGCGGTAGAAGATGACGGGTTGGGTGTTGCCGAGGACGATGGTTTGGGCGGCGTTGGTGGGCGCGTAACTCTGCAGCGGCATCCAGGTGACGGGCGCGGCGAGCGAGGTGGCATATTGGAGCTGGTAAGTGGCGCCGGGATTGGCGAAGAGCGTGAGCGCGCGGCCGTGGCCGGTGTCGGCGAGCGGGCGAAGCAGCGGCTGGCTGCCGACCACGACCACTT
>CAJAQO010000308.1 GCA_903944085.1 uncultured Verrucomicrobia subdivision 3 bacterium | reverse complement strand
TCGAGGTCGCGGATCTGCCGGCTCAAGCCCGGCTGCGAAACGTGCAGCTTCAGCGCGGCGCGCGAGACATTCTCCGCCTCGGCGACGGCGACAAAATAACGGAAGTGGCGCAGTTCCATGCAAATCAAGCATAGCTAAAAGTTATGCTGAGGCAAGAAACATGGTATTTCTCAAAACGGCCAACCGCGCGCATAGTTGTTTCATGAAAATTATTCGACGATCAAATGAACGGGGCCACGCCAGCCACGGCTGGCTGGACAGCTATCACACTTTCAGCTTCGCGGATTATTATGATCCGCAGTGGATGGGCTACCGCAGCCTGCGCGTGATCAACGACGACCTCGTCATGCCCGGCATGGGCTTCGGCAAACATCCGCACCGCGACATGGAAATCATCAGCTACGTGTTGAGCGGTGCCATCGAGCACAAGGATTCGATGGGCAACGGCCGCGTCATCCGCGCCGGTGAATTTCAATACATGGCCGCCGGCACCGGCGTGCAGCACAGCGAGTTCAATCCGTCCAAGACCGATCCGCTGCGCCTGCTGCAAATCTGGATTATGCCGGATGAAAAAGGCGTGACGCCGCGTTACGCGGAAAGAAATTTTGCCGCCGCGCCGACGGGACAGTGGCATCTGATCGCCAGCAAGACCGGTCGCGACGGCTCCATGGAAATCCATCAGGACGCGGATTTGCTGCTCGGCAAACTGGACGCCGGGCAGAACGTGAAACATTCGCTGGCCAAAGACCGCCATGCGTGGGTTCACGTCGCCGAGGGCGAAGTTTCCCTCAACGGCACGAAGTTGACCGGCGGCGACGCCGTTGGCGTGAGCGACGAAAGTGTGCTAGAGATTGCCGCAACCAAACCGTCGCAGGTTTTGTTGTTCGACTTGAATTGAATTATGAAAAAGGCTCTGCAACTGTTCGCCGTATTGGTGCTGCTGGCCGCCGGGGCAGCCTGGCTGGCCACCGGCGCCAATCGCGGCTGGACCAAAACCAGCGTGGCGGTCAAGACGCTGGATCCCGTCACCGGCATTGACGGCATTTCTTATGAGAAAAAGTTTCTGCCGGGCGTGGATTTTCTCGGCGCGGCGTTTGGCGGCGCTGCGCTGCTGGCCGGCGCTTCTCTGTTTTTCCGTAAACCAAAAACAAATCAAACCAATAAAAAAATACCAACATGAAACTGATCCACATCCTGCCACTCGTCTCTTTGGCCACGGCGGTTTGCGCCGCGCCGCAATCCTTCGACTTCAAAGATCCGAAGGGCGTCAACAACGCGGTCTTCAAACTCGACGCCCCGCTGGAATCCATCAACGGCAGCGCCAGCGGCATCAGCGGCACCGTTTCGTTTGATCTGGAAAATCCGGCGGCGACGACGGGGAAAATTATTGTTGCCAGCGAATCGTTGACCGTGCCGAATCCGATGCAGAAGGAACATTTGCACAGCGCCAACTGGCTCGACGTGGCCAAGTATCCGGAAATCACGTTTGAAGCGAAGTCACTCGCCAACGTGAAGACCGACGGCAACGTCACCACGGCGGATGCCACCGGCACGTTCACGTTGCACGGTGTCGCCAAGGAAATCACCGTGCCGATCAAGCTCACTTACTTGGCCGACAAGTTGTCCGCCCGCGTGCCGAATTTGAAAGGCGATCTGCTGGTCATCCGCGCCAACTTCACCATCAACCGCGAGGATTTCAACATCAACAAGGGGCAGTATGAGGACAAGGTTTCAACGACGATTGATCTTTCCCTGGCCATCGCGGGCGCGTCTGTGGCCAAATAATAAATCCATTGTGGTGAGCCGCAGCGCGGCAAGCTTCACCAAATTCAACACCAACCAAAATATAAATTATGCCAACGGTATCTGTCATTTACTTCTCCGGCTCCGGCCACACGACCAAGCTCGCCGAAGCCGTGCATCAAGGCGCGGCGTCCGTCGCCGGCGTCAAAACCAATCTTATCGCCATCAATGGCGACGACATTGTGAAAGGCCGTTACCATAACGACGACGTGTTCACCAAGCTTGACGCGAGCGACGCGATTATTTTCGGCAGCCCGACTTACATGGGCGGACCGGCGGCGCAGTTCAAGGCCTTCGCGGACGCCACCGGCGGCAAATGGTATGCCGGCGAGTGGCGCGACAAAATCGCGGCGGGTTTCTCCGTCTCCAGCAGTCCCAGCGGCGACAAGTTCAGCACCTTGCAATATTTCTTCACGCTCGCCATGCAGCACGGCATGATCTGGGTTGGCCTCGGTGAAATGCCCATGCAAGCCAATGGCATCAATCGCCTCGGCGGCTTCAGCGGCGTGATGGCGCAGGCCGGCCAGGAACCGACCGACGTCGCGCCCAACGCGACCGACAAGCTGACCGGCGAACTCTTGGGCAAGCGCGTGGCGCAATATGCCGTGAAGTTGAAAAGGTAACTCCCGCGGGTATCGGCGTGCGTGCCGCTGCCGCTGATTTGCAATCTGCCGCCGGTGTAAGTGTTGGCCGTGGCATTGGTCAACATGCTATTTTGCACGGCCAGCGATGGAATGGAAACGCAACCCCGCGAAACGGGAGGCAACAGTTTGAACGGGCAGCTTGATTTTCGTAAGGATTAAATTTAGCAAATCGGTTTCGGTCGAAAGCATGGTTGCTAAGGGGAAAAAGATGGGAAAATTAGCAGCGGCAATCACTCCCGGCCAGCCCAAACGCCTTCACAATTTATCTGTGACCGATCGGCGACATTTATGCTTTCAATTCCGTCACGCAAATTGCGGCGAACTCTTCGGAAAACTTTTCTAAGAAATTTTGCAAGGCGCGCCAGAAATCCGAAATCCGAAAAATCTGCGGGCGGCCATTTTAAGCGAACTGTTCCAGCTGCAATTCGGCGGCGGTGTCGCGCCAGTCGGCGATGCGTTCGGCGACGCCGATTTCGGCGAGATAGTCGAGATTCAGCGGGGCCGTGCCCGACTCGTCGGCGAGCGCATTGGCGACGTGGACGGCGGTGAGCGCGCTGCATTTTTTCAGGCTGCTCATTTCCGGCGCGTGGTGAAAGGCGACGGCTTCCACAATCGCGGCGGGCAAACCCCACAGGCCGAGCAGATACGCGGCGAGTCCGGCGTGGGTCGCGCCGAAAATTTCCAGCTCGGCTTCCGGCAGCGGAATTTTTTCCGCCGCCGCGAGCGTCAGCGCCTTTTGAAATTCATCCGGCAGGCTGTCGGCGAGCATGAGCTTGCCCATGTCGTGCAACATGCCGGCGGTGAAGGCGTCCTCGGTCTCGGCAAATTCCGCGCGTTCGCGGCGCATGATGGTGCGGGCGAGATCGCCGCATTTCATCAGGTGGGTCCAGAGGGCGTCGGCGGAAAAACTTTTCAGCCGGCCGGGCGCGAAGCTGGCATACACCTGCGCGGAGAGCACGAGCGAGCGCACGGTGGTCATGCCAAGCTGCTGCACGGCTTCGACCGGATCGCTGACGCGTTCGGGCAGGCCCATGGCGGCGGAGTTGGCGACCTGCAAAATTTTGGCCGTGATGCCGGGATCTTGCGCGACGATTTTGGCGATGCCTTGGATGGAAGAATTTTGCGATTCAATTTCCCGCATGATGTCGAGATACAACATCGGGAAGCTCGGCAGAGTGCGCATTTTGCCGGCCAGCCCGCGCAGCTTGTCGTCTTTCAAATAAGCGTCCAGGCTGCCGATGCGCGCGAGGGTGGCGCGCAGCAGTTTTACGTCGAACGGTTTCGGGATGAAGAGATGCGTGCAGTTCAGCGAATCGGCGGCCTCGGCCTGGTCGGTGAAACCGGAGACGATGATGCGCGACGTTTGCGGGTGCAGCTTGCTGACTTCGGTGAGCAGTTCAATGCCGCTCATGCCGGGCATTTGCATGTCGGAAACGACGACATCAAACGGCGCCTGCCGGACAAGTTTCAGGGCAGCATGGCCGTCGGGCGCGACGGTGGTTTCCCACTGGTCGCGCTCGTCATCCAGCAGGAAGCTGTAAAGTTGCAGCAGGACTTCGTTGTCTTCGACAAACAATATGCGTTTCATTTCTGCGTTTCTGATTCGGCGTCCGGACATGCTAAAAACCCCGCATTCATGCAATTTGCCATTGCCGCGCGGCGTGGTTCTGGTATTGTATCGCTCCTTTTAACAAAAGCTAAACCAAAATATTTATGTCACAGCACCGCAGTCTCCGC
Organism: uncultured Verrucomicrobia subdivision 3 bacterium; assembly: GCA_903944085.1. GTDB lineage: Bacteria > Verrucomicrobiota > Verrucomicrobiia > Limisphaerales > UBA11358 > UBA11358. Next base: position 34,504 of record CAJAQO010000308.1, on the reverse strand, counting down.
GCCGCCTCCACTCTGGGCGGCAAACGCAACGTCCTCAAGCGATTTGAACGCACCGCCCTGCTCGAAAAGCGCGGCCAGCGCAAAGCCGGCGACAAAATCACCGGTCTCCGCAAGACCAAACCGGAAGCGTAATTAACGCGGATTTTGGAGTGCGGAGCGCGGAATAAAAAAACGCCGCGCGCACATTTGTTTTTCCGCATTCCGCGTTCCGCACTCCGCATTTTGACGGTTCGCCTTCAAAAATTTCTTGCCGATGCCGGTGTGGCTTCCCGCCGTGCCGGCGAGCAATTTATTTTGGCGGGGCGCGTGGCGGTGAACGGCCAGCCCGTGCGCCTGCTCGGCAGCAAAATTGATCCCGACCATGATCAGGTGGCCGTGGACGGGAAACTCATCCACGCCAAAAAACTGGTTTATATTGCGCTGAACAAGCCGGTCGGCTGCGTCTGTTCGCGCCAGGATGAACTGGACCGGCCGACGATTTACGACCTGCTGCCGCGCGAATGGGACACCGTCCAGTCCGTCGGCCGTTTGGACTACAACAGCGAGGGATTGATTTTTCTGACGAATGATGGACAATTCGCGTTGCGCCTGACGCACCCGCGTTACGGCATTCGGAAGAAGTATCTCGCCACCGTCGAAGGCGAGGTGACGCCGGCGATGCTCCAGTTGTTTCGCGAGGGCATTTTTCACGAAGGCGAACGGCTGAAGGCGCTGGCGACGAGAATGGTTTCGCACACGCGGGCCAAAAGCGTGGTGGAGCTGGAGCTGGGTGAAGGCAAAAACCGCGAAGTGCGGCGCTTGTTTGAGTCGCAGGCGCTGACGGTGAGAAAATTGCAGCGGACGCAGATCGGCAAAATCCGGCTCGGCGAATTGAAGCCGGGCAAATGGCGCACGCTGAACGCGGTGGAAATAAAAACTTTGATTTCAGATTTATGAAAACGAACTGCTGGTTGATTTTAGGAACGATGATTGCCACGACTGCCGTGGCGCAGGTTAACACGAACAAGCTGCCGGCCATCCCGCCGCCGGCCGTTGCCGCACCCGCCGCGCCCACCGCCCTGGCGGCGGTGACCGCACCAGCGGAAACCAAAACCAACGCGCCGGTGAAGAAAGCGTCGGTCAAGGCCAAAAAGAAAATTGTCAAGAAAACCAAGGCTGCCGCGCCGAAAACCGGCGCCAAGCTGGCGGAAAAGAAAACGGCCGAAGGCTCCGTCACGCTCGTCGCCGGCCCGGCCACGGTCTCCGCTGACAATGTGAATTTGCGCGGCCAAGCCGGCTTACAGGGCGAAGTGGTCGGCCACGTGAAAAAAGGCGACACCGTGACCGTGCTTTCCGAAATCAATCTCGACAAGCCCAAGGCTGGCGAACCCGCGCAGTGGGCGAAGATCGCGCTGCCCTCCGGCACCAAGGCTTGGATTGATTCCAAGTTTGTTGATGCGACGAATAAAGTTGTGGCCGTTAAGAAACTGAATTTGCGCGGCGGACCCGGAGAGAATTTCAGCGTCCTCGGCGTGCTGGAAAAAGGCACGAGCGTCACCGCCGTCGCGAGCAAAGGTGACTGGATGCAGATCGAGCCGCCGGCCAGCGCGTTTGCCTTTGTCGCCGCCAGTTATTTGAAGCAGGAAGTCCCGGCCATTGAAACCAATGTGCCGCCGCCGGTGGTTGCCGCCGTTCAACCGGTGGCCCCGACGCCCACGACGGTGGTCGAACCGCAGCCGGTAGCACCGCCGACCACGATTCCCGCGACGACGGAAGTTAACGTTCCTGCACCCGCCGTTCTGGCGACGCCGGTAGTGACCAATCCCGCGCCGGTGACACCCGCCGTGAACGTGCCGACGCCGGTGCTGGCACCGGAAGTCGAGGACACCAATCCGCCGCCGCCGCGCGTGGTGACGCATGAAGGCACGGTCCGGCCTTCGGTCAGCCCGGTCGCCCCGACGTATTTCGAGTTGTTCGACCCGACCAACGACAAGGCCATCAACTATCTTTTCAGCACGACCACCAATTTGAATCTGGCGCGCTACAACGGCCTGCACATCACCGTCACGGGCGAGGAAGGCTTGGAAACTCGCTGGCATGACACACCGGTGCTGACCATCCAGAAGATCTATGTGATTTCCGGCGAACCGTCCAAGCCGAAAAAACATTCCTGGTTTGGGAAGTGAAATTCCCGGTTCCCGTGGTGAACAATCTCATTGACGGTCGCGCCATCGCCGCGCAAATCCAGCGCGAACTGCTCGCCCGCGTGGCGGATTTGAAAAAGCGCGGTGTGGTTCCGGGCCTGGCGTTTGTCCGCGTGGGCGAAGACCCGGCGTCCAAAGTCTATGTCGGGCGCAAGGAAAAAGCCTGCGCCGAACTGGGCATCGTTTCCGAAACGCACATCCTGCCGGAGAAAACTTCCGAAGCCGAATTGCTCGTGCTTATCGGGAAATTAAATTCGGCCGATCATCTGCACGGAATTCTCGTGCAGGCTCCGCTGCCGAAACAAATTCGCGAATCGGTGATTTATTCCAGCGTGCAGCCGACGAAGGACGTGGATGGTTTTCATCCGATCAATGTCGGCAAACTCATGCTCGGTGACGCGACCGGTTTCCATCCTTGCACGCCGGCGGGCGTGGTGGAATTGCTCGTGCGCAGCGGTGTGAAAACCGAAGGTGCCGAGGTGGTCGTGCTGGGCCGGGGCAACATCGTTGGCAAACCGATGGCCGCGATGCTTTGCCAAAAGGGCCGCGCGGCGAACAGCACGGTCACGATCTGCCATTCCGCCACGCGCGACATCAAAGCGCATTGTCTCCGCGCCGACATCATTATCGCCGCGATGGGTGTCGCGGAATTTCTGAAGGCCGACATGGTCAAGCCCGGCGTGGTGGTAATGGACGTCGGCGTGAACCGCGTGCCCGATGCCAGCAGCAAGACCGGCACGAAACTCGTCGGTGATGTGGATTTCAAAAACATCCAGCCCATCGCCGGCAAAATCACGCCCAATCCCGGCGGCGTCGGCCCGATGACCATCGCCATGCTGTTGCAAAACACGGTGCGCGCGGCGGAGTTGTCGGTTGGCTAGGCCAGCCAACGGCGGTCCGGCGAATCGGCGGCGATGCCAGTGGCTTCTTCGAGCACTGGAACGGAACCTTCACGGATTGGCGATTCGATGGTTTCCGCCACTCGCCAGGCAGTTTCAATTTGCAGGCGATGAAGATTATGTGGGCGATAATTGACGCCTGCATCGCGAGGATTTACGCTGTTCCCACAATTTTATGAGCCAATTGCAAGATTCCCTGGTCGAACTCATTCGCCGCACGTCCGCCGAGATTCCCGATGACGTCCACAAAGTCATCCTCGCATCGCTGGAAAATGAAAAGAAAAATTCCCTCGCGGCCAACGCGCTGAAAATCGTGGATCAAAACATCGCGCTCGCGAAAACGAAATCGCAGCCGATTTGCCAGGACACCGGCAGCATTTTATTTTATGTGGATGTGCCGGTGGGCTACGATCAGATCACGTTCGCCGAGACCGCGCGCGAAGCCGTGACGCTGGCGACGAAAAAAGGTTTTCTCCGCCAGAATTCCGTGGATTCGCTCACCGGCAAAAACGACGGCACGAACGTCGGGCCGGGCGCGCCGACATTTCATTTTCATCAGCACCGGTCGCCGGAGATTTCCGTGAAACTCGTGCTCAAGGGCGGCGGCTGCGAAAATGTCGGCGCGCAATACTCGCTGCCGGACGACGCGCTGCACGCGAACCGCGACCTCGACGGCTGCCGCAAAGCGATTCTCGACGCGGTGTTGCAGGCGCAGGGCAAGGGCTGCGGCCCCGGCGTGCTCGGCGTGTGCATCGGCGGCGACCGCGCGACGGGCTACGAACTTTCCAAGACGCAGCTCCTGCGCCTGCTCGACGACCGCAATGCCGACCCGAAGCTTGACGCGCTGGAGCAGGACATTTTGAAAACGGCGAACGAACTCGGCATCGGCCCGATGGGTTTTGGCGGCAAGACGACGCTGCTGGGCGTGAAAATTTGCGCGGCGAACCGCGTGCCGGCGTCGTATTTCGTGAGCGTGAGCTACATGTGCTGGGCGTTCCGGCGGCAAGGCGTGACGCTGGATGCGGAGGGGAAGATTGGGAAGTGGCTTTATTGACATTTAATAACAAGCCGTGCAAAAACGTATAAGCTGGCTAAAATAGTTTTCATCGAATGAAAGTTGTTGAACGCATCCTGATTAAATTGAGCGAACTGATCCAGCAAGGACGCTTTGAGGATCTGGAAACGGAAGGCTTGGAGATAAAGCCTGTGCCTGCGACTGGAGGAGATTGGAAAGAACGCCACAAAAGCATAAATGCGTTTCTTAACACTCGTGGCGGCATCGTGATTTTTGGCGTAAAAGAAGAAGGGGCGGGCGCAAATCGGCGTTACGTTTTTACAGGCTGGCAAGCGCACGCCGAACCAAACCTGAAAGAAATTGCAGAGCTTTTTACGGATCGCAAAGGTTCTCCGCAAAATTTGTCAGACTGCTTCCCGCCGATGGAACTAAAAGAATTTCTTGGTGGCCGCATAGCGGTTCTTTACGTGGACGAACTTGCTTCGGATCGGAAATATGTCTTTTACAAGGGGACAGCCTACAAACGGATTTTAACTGGCGATCATAAATTTTCAGAAGCCGAGGTTGACGCTCAAGAAGAGTTTAAGCAGGAGGCGGTTCACGCCAGAGAATTGCAGCCAGTTGCCGGCCTTACGCCGGACGACTTTGATTTGGACAAACTCAACGAATATATCACGCATCTGAACCGACCCGTGAAAGTTGAAACGATCAAGGCCGACATCGCTGCTGCAATGCCTTTCCTTGAACGCAAGTGTTTTTTCAAAGATGGTCAGGTCACAACGCTCGGTGCTTTGGTTTGCGGGAAACATGCGGTCGACAACCTGGGATTCCGATGTCAGGTGCATGGATACGTTGACGTGCCGCAGGAAATTGCACGCGATAAACAGGACTTGGCCGATAATATTCTACCGCTCATGGAGAGCAGTCTTGCCTATATCTTACGAAATATTCAAGTGGGTGTCAGTGCTCAACAGGGCGGACAAAATGCGCCACAATACCCCGAACAATTGTTGCGTGAAACAGTCAACAATGCGTTGGCGCACCGTGATTATTCCATCAACAAACAGGCAATTATTGCCATTAAGCCGGGCGCTCATATTGCCATCCGAAATCCTGGTTCGTTTCGCAGCCACCTTTTGATTGAAGCCCCAAATGATGCGATCCCGTTACGTCGAATCCTTCCTGAAGCCAAACCGCGCAATCCAAAGCTGGCGGATGTGTTGCGAGTCTATCGAAAATGGGAAGGGCGCGGCATTGGCATGGCTACGTTGGTCAACTTGTGCCTGCAAAATGAGATTGATCTTCCATATTACCGTCTGTTTTCTGAAGAGGTTTGTCTGCATGTATGCGCAGGAAAGTTGCTTGATGAACGCATGGAGAGGTTATTTCAATCTTTTGACGGCTATCTGGAAACCAAATTGCAAGGAAATGGATTAAGCCAAGAGCAAAAACTCGTATTGAGTTATTTGATCAAGTCAGAATGGGCGAACGAACGGCTTGGCTACACGATATTGTTAACTCCCGACAATAATCATTTCAAGGCGTTGTTGGCTTTGGAACAGTCCGGCTTGATTCAAAAACACCAGTTGAGCACGGCCATTTATCCAATCTATGTAGTGGATCGCTCTTTGATGATGAAAGACTATCTTGCCGAGCTGCGTGAAATTTTTGGCGTAGGCTTTGATGTTTTGGATGAGTTTCTTAAACAGGTGCTTGGTGTCGTTTATCGTTTTAACCACTTCTCAAAAGCACGAGTTGCGAGTGCCAAGCAGGCCAGTTTTACGCTTTGGTTTGAATCTGGTCGTGCCAATGATGACATCAAGGAGTTTGATAGGTTATATCGAAAGGTTCGCTTTGCTTTTAATAAATTGCAAAAAGGTGGGTTTGTTGAAAAGAAACCTGAAACCAGAGGCTATTTGTTAAAAACAGATTATCGGACAACTCATTTAGTCTAGTTGCTGTCAATGTTTTGTTATGGTTGAACTTTCCTTTCCCTTCCCCGAAAAAAATCTGCGCGCTGAAAGCCGGCAGCGCGGTTGATTGAAATCCTTCGCGCATCGAGCCGGATGAGGTGGATGCGACGCTTGGCGTCCGTGCCGGAGCTTGCCAACCGGGTGCTGCGGGTGATTGTATCCAAAGACGAACCGAGGCGCGTCATCACCGCGCACCTGGACCGGAAACTGAAACGCAAATTATGAAGCTGACGATTGACCGCAAAGCCGACGCGCTGTATCTGGACTTGGACGAAGCCCCCGCCTTCGAGAGCGAGGAGATTTCGCCCGGCGTGATTTTCGATTACAACGCGAGCGGCAAGGTGATGGGCATTGAAATGCTTTATCTTTCCAAACGGGTTTCGCCTGAAAAGATTGGCCGGATGGAGATGGAAACGGTCGGGGCATGATGGCCGATAAAACAAAAGTCTGGTTCGACGCGGAGGCGGATTTTCTTGAAGTCGCTTTTCCAACGCGGCTGGCTACGAAAAGGCCACCGCCAACGACGCCGTGATGGAGCGCGTGGATGCGGCGGTGTAGGTCATCGGTTTCAGCGTGATGGGCGTGAGCAAGTTCAAGAAAGGCAATCCGCTGGAGCCGGATTTGGCTGCCGCCTGAGCCAAACAGCCCTTTTCGGGATTGGACGGCCAAAACCCAGTAAATCACTGAAAATAAGGCCGCTCGCCCCGTTCGGAACGCCGCTCGCCCCGAAAAAACCCAATCTCACCCCAAGTCGGACGCATCTCGTCCCGGTTGGAAGACAACTCGGTCTTGTCGGGAGACTGCTCGCCCCTGATAAATCTCAACTCGACCCTGTCGGAACCCAGCTTGCCTTCGTCAGATTGCAGCTCGCCCCAGGGCGATTCGAACTCGCCCCGTCCAGATGGTCGCTTGCCTCTGCGGGAACGGACCTCGACCCGGCAAAAATGGATTTCGCCCCGGTTGGATTCCGTCTCGCCCCAGAAAATCAGTCGCTCGCCCCGTTCGGAAGGGTTCTCGCCCTCGCTGGAACGTCGCTCCGGGTCGTTCAATTCAGCCTCGCCCTCGCTGGCCGACTGCCCGTCCCGGCAGGAAAGCGTCTCGTCCCGGCAAAATCACCACTGGGCCGAGCATGGACATGGCTCGGAGTTTCCCAAAGGGATCTCGGCGCAGTTCGCAGACATTTCCCGGTGGAAATGCGCAGGCGAATTGTTTAGGTTGCGGCCATGACAAAGTTAACTTTCCCCTTCACCGAAGAAAAAATCCGCGCGCTGAAAGTCGGCGACGAGGTGCTGCTTTCCGGCACGGTGTTCACCGGGCGCGACGCGGTGCACAAATATTTGCACGAAGGCGGCGCGCTGCCGGACGGCGTCAGTTTCAAGGACGGTATCATGTATCACTGCGGACCGGTGATGATGAAGCAGGCGGACGGCAGCTACCTTTGCACCGCTGCCGGGCCGACGACGTCCATCCGCGAGGAGCCGTATCAATGGCAGGTCATCCGCGATTTCGGATTGCGCGGCGTCATCGGCAAGGGTGGCATGGCCGAAAAGACGCAGGCGGCGTGTAAGGAATACGGCTGCGTGTATTTGCACGCCATCGGCGGCGCGGCGCAGGTGCTGGCCGAGTGCATCAAAAAAGTCCGCAATGTTTATTTCCTCGAAAAATTCGGCTCGCCGGAAGCCATCTGGGAACTGGCGGTGGAGGATTTTCCGGCGGTGGTGACGATTGACGCGCACGGGAATTCGCTGCACGAGGAAATTTTTGCCAAGAGCCAGGCGGCGCTGGTGGCGCGGCTCTGAACTCACGCAAAGACGCCAAGGCGCAAAGTCTGAAATATTTTATTCTTGGCGGCTTGGCGGCTTGGCGTGAGACCTAAAATTTGAAATTCCATTCGCTCGTTGAGTATTTCTCGCTGGCGAGTTGGGCGATTTCTTCCAGCGGCGGATTGGCTAATTCCTCGTTTGCATTCCACACTTTGGCCAGCGCGGTTTTTACTTTTTCTGCGGGCAGATTCAAGTTCGTCACAAAGCTCTCGTGCGGCCGGCTGGCGCGGTAATCGGGTTGCAGCGACGGCATCAAAAGCAACTCGCTGATGCGCGTGAGGTCACAGTTCAACAACAGCGTGCCGTGGAAGAGCAGGAAATTTTTCCGGCGGCGCTGCGAGTTGCCGGCGAATTTCAAATTGTCCAAACATAAATCCGTGTGACCACGCACAGAAATTGCGGAGTGCGGAGTGCGGAGTGCGGAGTCGGGGAAAATGCTTTCAATCGCGACGCGGTTTTTTCCCATGATGAACTGGTTGGCCGTTGTGATGTTCCGGGTCGGGCCGGTTTCGGTGATGCGCAAAATCAAACTGTAATTCAAGCCGCCGGGCATTTGCACCACGGTGCCGCCGCCGGAGCAGCGGCGAAAAATCGGAATCCCGTTTTTCTCGCACGCGGCGGCGTTCACTTCCGCCGCCACCTTGTTCGCGTAGCCGACGACGACGAACGTGTCGCGCGGCTCCCAAAATAAAATTGTTTCGTCGCCCGCGCCCGTCTCGCACCAGTCGAGCAGCGCCTCGTCCGCAGCGAGATTTTCGGCGGGCAAGATGAGCTTGAGGTCAAGGCGCGTCATGGTTTGGGCGGTAATTTGGCTGGCGTCGGGGAGACAAATTTGTTTTGATGTGCGAGGATTGTTTTGTGTTCGCAAGACAAGTTTAACCCAGTGAAATCATCTAAAAAAGAAATTTACGGCGCGCGTGTCCCGGCTTCGGCCGGCGGCAACGGCGACAAGTTGTCCGAATCATTCCGGTCGGTTTTTGAGCTGGCGCTCGAAAGCCAGGGCACGGAGCGCACGGCGCAATTGCTCGAAAAGCTGGCGCAGGAGTTGCGCGCGGCACCGCCGACGTCTGCCGGCCTAACGACGCCTTACGTCAACACGATTCCGGCCTCGCACCAGCCGGAATATCCCGGCGACCGCGTCATCGAGCGGCGCATCAAGAGCATCATGCGCTGGAACGCGATGGCGATGGTGGTGAAGGCGAATTCTGGGACGGCAGGAGTCGGCGGGCACATCGCGTCGTTCGCCTCGTCGGCGACGCTTTACGAAGTGGCGTTCAATCATTTTTTTCGCGGAGCCACGGAGGATTTTCCCGGCGACCAGGTTTATTTTCAAGGTCACGCCGCGCCCGGAATGTATGCGCGAGCTTACATGGAAGGCCGGATTGACGAGACGCACCTGCAAAATTTCCGGCAGGAACTCGCCGAGGGCGGCGGCCTGTCGTCGTATCCGCATCCGTATTTGATGCCGCAGTTCTGGCAGTTCCCGACGGTCTCGATGGGCCTTGGCCCGATCATGTCGCTGTATCAGGCGCGGTTCAACCGCTACTTGCAGGCGCGCGGGCTGACGAATTGGAAAGAGGAACCAAAAGTCTGGGCCTTCCTCGGTGACGGCGAAAGCGACGAGCCGGAATCGCTCGGTGCGATCACGCTCGCGGCGCGCGAAAATCTCGACAACATCGTCTGGGTCATCAATTGTAATTTGCAAAGGCTTGACGGGCCGGTGCGCGGCAATGGAAAAATCATTCAGGAACTGGAAGGCTTGTTCCGTGGCGCGGGCTGGAACGTCATCAAAGTCATTTGGGGCACCGAGTGGGACGACATCATCGCCCGCGACAAATCCGGTTTGCTGCTCAAGCGCATGGAAGAATGCGTGGACGGCGACTATCAAAAATATGTGGTCGAGCCAGGCAGCTACACGCGTAAACATTTCTTCGGCAAATATCCCGAGCTGCTCGAACTCGTGAATCATTTGAGCGACGAGCAAATTTCCAAGCTGCTGCGCGGCGGCCATGACGTGCGCAAAATGTATGCGGCATACAAAGCCGCGACCGAGCACAAGGGCCAGCCGACGATCATTCTCGCCAAGACCGTCAAAGGTTACGGCCTCGGCGAAGCCGGCGAAGGCAAAAACATTTCGCACCAGCAGAAAAAAATGAACGAGAAGGAGCTCCGCGAGTTCCGTGGGCGTTTTGACATTCCGATCAGCGACGATGTGATCGCGGAAACGCCGTTCTTCCGGCCCGCGCCGGACAGCGTGGAGACAAAATACTTGCTCGCACGCCGCAAGGCGCTGGGCGGTTTTGTGCCGGCGCGCATCGTCAAGCCGGTGACGCTCGACGTGCCGAAGCTGGATTACTTTGCCGAATTCTTCAAAGGTTCGATTACCGAAATCTCAACCACGTCTGCGTTTGTGCGCTTAATGGCAATTTTGTTGCGGCATAAAGGCGTTGGCAAGAATGTCGTCCCAATTATTCCTGACGAGGCGCGCACCTTTGGCGTGGATGCGTTGTTCAAAGATTACGGCATCTATTCGCCGAAGGGCCAGCTCTACGAACCGGTGGACAAGAAATCGTTGATGTATTATCGCGAGGCGAAAGACGGCCAGATCCTCGAAGAAGGCATCAGCGAATCGGGCGCGATGTCGTCGTTCATCGCCGCCGGCACCAGCTATGCGTCGCATGGCGTGCCGATGATTCCGTTTTACGCGTATTACTCGATGTTTGGTCCGCAGCGCGTCGGCGATTTGTTCTGGCTCGCCGGTGACATTCGCGCGAAAGGCTTTTTGCTCGGCGCGACTTCCGGCCGCACCTCGCTCAACGGCGAAGGCTTGCAACATCAGGACGGCCACAGCCTCTTGCACGCGAGCACGATTCCGACCTGCCTGCCGTATGACCCGGCGTTTGGTTTTGAACTCGCGGTGATCATCACCGACGGCATGCGCCGGATGTTTGTCGAGCAGGAGGACATTTTTTATTACCTGGCGCTCTACAATGAAAGCTATCCGATGCCGCCAATGCCTGCCGGTGTCGAGGACGGCATCGTGAACGGCTTGTATAAATACAAGCCCGGTTACGACGGCGGAAAAATCAAGGCGCACATTTTTGGCAGCGGCAGCATCATGCAATCGGCGTTGAAGGCGCAGATGATTCTTGCGGAAAAATACGGCGTGAGCGCCGATGTCTGGAGCGCGACGAGCTACAAATTGCTCCGCACCGACGCCATCCGCACGCAGCGCTGGAACATGCTGCATCCCACGCAGCCGGCAAAGAAAAATTACGTCGAGACGCTGCTGGCGAAGGAACAAGGCGCTTTCGTCGCCGTTTCCGACAACATTCGCACGGTGCCGGACCAGATTGCGCCGTGGGTTCCCGGCGGCTTGTTCACGCTCGGCACGGACGGTTTTGGCCGCAGCGACACGCGGGCACGATTGCGCCGGTTTTTTGGCGTGGATGTCGAGTCCACCGTCATCGGCACGCTCTACGCGCTGGCGGAAAAGAAGCTCATTGACCGCAAAGTCGTCGCGCAGGCAATCAAGGATTTGGGCGTGGACCCGGAAATGGTGCAGCCGCAAATTGTTTGAAATCGAAGGCCGAACCGGACCACCGGTTCGGCTTGCGCCTTTTGAAAAGCGCGGCTTAGACGATGCCGCGCGAATACAACTAATTTCAGCTTACGTCGGACGCCAGTTTAACCGCCGCACTTGGGCATGATCCGGGTATTTTGGATCAAGCGAGCGCAACTCCACCTCCATGCCATCGCGCGCGAGCGTGACACGCACCCAGCCGCTTGGCCGGCCGGCTTGGAAAACATAGCCGGTCGGCGGCAGGTTGATGAACTGCACGCCGCTTGGATGTTGCTCCACCTGCCAGTCGTGCGTGTGGCCAAAAATAAACGCCTTCACCTGCCGGTGCCGCACGAGCAGTTCCTCCAGCGCCGGCGAATCTTTCAGCCCCATCAGCCCGGTAATGTCCAAGGGATGATGGCAGACCACGATGGCTGGTTTTTCCGGGCGGGCCGCCAGTTCGCGCGCCAGCCAGTCGAGCTGCGCCGTGCCCAGTTCGCCGGGCGTGTGGTTCGTGGCGTCGAGTGAATCCAGCAGGAACCAGTTCGCGCGGTCGCTGGCGAAGATGGACGCCTGGCGTTGCGGGACAGTTTTCAATCGCGTCGCGTCGCGCGGAAATGCCTGCCAGAATTTTTCCCGGTCATCATGGTTGCCCAGCGTAAGGTGAATCGGGGCGAGCGCACGGACGGGTTCAAGCAATCTTCCGAACGTCGCGTAATCCTCCGGCAAGCCGAATTTGAACGCGAGATCGCCGTTCACGATGACGGCGGCGGGTTTCACCGGCCACGCAGCGAGTTCGTGGGCGCAGGCGGCGAACTGGTCGGCCATGTTGATTCGGAGGTAAGTCTGGGCCGGATCGCTGGCGATGTGCGCGTCGGAAAAAAAAGCGAAGACATGTTTGTCCCGCGCCTTGCCGAACAGGCTGGCGTGACCTTGCGGCGCCAGCGCAACGGCGGCCCCGGCGAGGGCGGCGCGTTTTAAAAACTCTCGGCGTGTGAGCTGCGGCAGATAAAGCGGCATAGCAGCCGCACGCTAAACGAAGCCGCTGCCGGCGGCAAGCTTCGCGACCGCTGTTGCACCGGTTGTGCTGAAGAATCAAAGCCCTGGGCCGGAATTTTTTCTGGATTAGCCAGGCATTTTTCCATGTCGTTCGGGAACGTTTTCAGTTTGACGGGGAAATTATTTTTCGAACCATGGTGTTTGAATTTGGAAGGCGGCCCGAGCGGGTCGAGCAAAATTCCTGAAAAAAGATATTGCACGGCAGCGCACAGTTGCTATTATCCGCGTCCGCTTTCGGAAAAACCGGGAGTGGAAAGAAATTTAGTAAACCATTAACAGACAATCGTTCTTTGTATGGCTCAACGTATTAGAATCCGCCTCAAGGCTTATGACTTCCGGGTCATAGACCAGTCGGCCCGCGAAATCGCCGACACCGTCAAGCGCACGGGTGCCCGCGTCGCCGGCCCGATCCCGCTCCCGACCCGCATCGAGAAATTCACTGTCCAGCGCTCGCCGCACTCGGACAAGAAATCTCAGGAAACTTTCGAACAACGCACCCACAAGCGGCTGATTGACATCCTCGATCCGACCGCCAAGACCGTGGACGAATTGAAGAAGCTCAATTTGCCCGCCGGCGTGGACATCACCATCAAAATCTGAGGACACCACCATGCCACTAGGACTTTTAGGAAAAAAACTCGGTCACACGCGCGTCTATAATTCGCAGGGTGTGTTGATTCCCGTGACGGTCGTTCTCGCCGGCCCCAACCGCGTGCTTCAGGTGAAGACGCAGGCGGGCAAGGACGGATATAATTCCGTCCAGCTCGGCTTTGATGACCAGAAGGAACAGCGCCTGACGAAGGCGTTGCTCGGCCACATCAAAAAGCAGAATGGCGTGGCCGTGAAGCGCATCAAGGAATTTCGCAACTTCTCCAAAGACGTGAAACCCGGTGATGTCGTCGGTCCGGCGCTGTTTGCCGTCGGTGATTTCATTGACGCCATCGGCACCACGAAAGGCAAGGGCTTTGAAGGCGTCATGAAGCGCCATCATTTCGGCGGCGGTCCGTCCACGCACGGTCACAAGGGCTGGCATCGTCGCGGTGGCGCGATCGGTCAGCGTTTGTTTCCCGGCACTGTCTTGCGCGGTTTCAAGATGCCCGGTCACATGGGCCAGAGAAGCCGCACCACGCAAAACCTTGAAGTGATTCAGGTGCGCGAGGCGGACAACATTCTCCTCATCAAAGGTGCGATTCCTGGATCGGAAGGCGATTATGTCGTCATCCGCGAATCCAAGAAACGTCCGAAGGGCTGGAAAGCCCCGGTTGCTTCCGTTGGCAAGAAAAAGGCCGACGTCAAAGCCGCCAATGCCGCCGCCGCCGCCAAGAAATAATAACGAGCCATGAAAATTTCCATTAAAAATACTGCTGGCAAAGACGCCGGCGAACTCGAAGTGAAGTTCGCCGTGGTTGAAAACGGCAAAGGCACACAGGCTGTCCACGACACCGTGACCGCGTATCGCGCGGCGCAGCGCAGTGGCACCGCCAAAGCCAAGAACGCCGGCGAAGTCTCCGGCACCAACAAGAAACCGTGGAAGCAAAAAGGCACGGGCCGCGCCCGCGCCGGCTCCTTCCAATCGCCGATCTGGGTCGGCGGCGGTGTCACGTTCGGCCCCCGGCCGCGCGATTTCACAAAGACGATTTCGAAGAAAACCAAAGCGCTCGCGTTGCGCAAGGCCTTGAGCGAACGGCTCAAGCTGAACGACGTGATCATCGTGGACGATTTCAAATTGTCCTCGGCCAAAACGAAGGATTTCGTCAAGGTGATTGATGCCTTGGGATTGATGGGCACCACGCTCCTGATTTCCAACGGCGACGAAAACAAAAACCTCACGCTCGCGGCCCGCAACATCTGCGGCGTCACGCTGACCACCAGCGACTCGCTTAACACCTATGACGTGTTGCGCCCGGACAAACTCGTCTTCACCAAGAGCGCGTTTGAACAAGTCGAAGCCCGTCTGACGAAAGAATAACATGAACCCTTTTGAAATTATCAAGACCGTGCGCCTGACGGAAAAAGGCACGCGCCAGAGCGAAAAGTATAACCAATACACCATCGTGGCCGACCGCCTCGCGACCAAGCCGCAGATCCGGCAGGCCGTGCAGGAACTGTTCAAGGTCAAGGTCACCCGCGTCAATACACTGAACGTCCGGGGCAAAGACCGCCGCAAGCGCACCGCGCAGGCCGGCAAGGCGTCGGATTGGAAAAAAGCCATCGTCACCTTAAAAGAAGGCGACAAGATTGTTTTGACCTAGTCGAAATTTGAAACACGAACGGCGCGGAAATTTTTCCGCGCCGTTTTTTTGTTTTGAGTGGTTTCAGTTTTACACGGTTTGCAATTCAGCTTTGGGCTTGCGGGCCTTGGGCGTTTTCTTCGGTGCCACCGGTTCCGTCGGCGTCGGCGTCGGCGTCGGTTCGGGCAGATACAGATAACGTCCGCAGCTTTCGCACAGTTGGACGTCGGCGTTGTGCATCAGCGTGAGCACCACGTTACGCGGGACGCTGATATGGCAGGCGCTGCAAGAAGACTCGTTGCGGATGAGGGCCACGCCTTTCTTGCCGCGGGCCACGAGCCGGTCGTAGTGGGCCAGCACCGGCGGTGGAACTTTGGCGCGCAGTTCGGCGGCTAGTTTTTCCTGGCCCGGTGCGGCGTGGCCATTGATTTCCAAGGTTTGAAGTTGCAGGAGAATTTTGATGATTTCGTTCATAGGCGGATGAATGCTAAGTTCATCCATCCACAATTATGCTCCTTTTTGCCCGCAATGCTAATCTTCTTTTGTCATTTGCATGGACAACTTTTGTCCATGCGCTCTGGCAAAATCAATGGGTTGTCTGTCGTGGTGAACAATTTCTCGTGGCGCGGCGGTGGACAACGGCTTAATGTCAACTGACTTGAAAAATCGTATCCTGCACGTGGACGGCGACAGTTTTTTTGCGAGCTGCGAAATCGCGCTCGACCAAAAATTGCAAGGCCGCGCCGTGTGGGTCGGCGGCGGCCGGCGTGGCGACGGCATCGTCATCGCGGCCAACCGCGCGGCGAAAACATTTGGCGTCAAAACGGGCATGGCGTGTTTCGAGGCGAAACGGATTTGTCCGCGCGGGGTGTTGTGCAAGCCACACTATGATTCCTATCGCGACATCTCGCAAAAAATGTTCCGCGTGCTGGAGAAATATTCGCCGCTGCTCGTGCCGGTTTCGATTGACGAGGGCTTTCTGGATTTCACGACGATGGACCGCACGGTCTGGCGCAACACCTCGCCGGAAAAATATGTGCGCGAAATCTGCGAACGCATCACGCGTGAAATCAAAATTCCCGTGTCCGCCGGCCTCGCCAATTCCTCGCGCCTCGCCAAGCTGGCGACGGACGCCGCCAAGCCTGGCTTTCTCGAAGTGAAACCAGGTGATGAAAAAGAATTTTTGAAAGACCGCTCCGTGCGCGAGCTTTCCGGCATCGGCAAAAACCGCCAGCGTTCGCTGGCGGCGCTCGGCGCGCTGACGTTCGGGCATGTTGCAAAACTGCCGTCAACTCTGCTCAAACAAACGTTCGGCATTTGGGGTCAGCAACTTTGGCTGTTTTCAAATGGCCTGTGGAACGAGCCGCTGCTGCTCGAAGTGAAAGACCGCACGACGATTTCCAGCAACACCACGCTGCCTTATGACGAGCCGGATTACGAGGCGGCGCTGACCTTTGCGTTGAGCGAGACGACGCGGCTCACCGGCCAGTTGCGCCGCGAGCAATTGCAGGCGCGCGAAATGTCGCTGACGATTCGCTTTGACAATTTTTCCGAAGTCGGCGGTTCGCATCGTTTTCAACACGCGCAGTTTCAGAATTCCATCATCAACGCCGCGCTGGAGGAAATTTTTCGCGGCCTCATGGGCGGGCAGGAGAAAGCGGTGCGCCAAATCCGCATCGCCATGTGGAATCTCTCTCGGCTGGACACGCAGCCGACGTTGTGGGGCCGCACCGGCGAGGAACGCTGGGGCGCGCTCGACGACGCGGCGCACAAACTCAAATCACAATTTGGCGATGCCGCCGTGATGACCGGCGCCCAACTGGCATTGCGCGCGATGGAAGACAGCTTCAAAAATCCGAAGGCGAAATGCCCGTTCGTGCCGCAGCGCGAGATGGTGAAAAAACTCTGGGGCACGGACGCCGACCCGCTGGCGCACAAGGGTGATTGGGAAAAACGGCTGGGCAAGGTCAGCAAACAACTTCAGTTTAATCATTGACGGATTTTGCCAAGCTGGCGGCAAAGAATTTCCTGCTGGAAAACCGCGCCGTTATGCGCCAGACTAACTTTTCAATTTATGGATGTTAAACTTCCCAAGCTCGGTGAAGGCGCTGATTCCGGCGTCGTGGTCGGCATTTTCGTGAACGTCGGCGACACCGTCGCCAAGGACCAGGCCATTTTGGAACTGGAAAACGAAAAAGCCGTGGCCTCGAT
This sequence comes from uncultured Verrucomicrobia subdivision 3 bacterium, assembly GCA_903944085.1. Taxonomy (GTDB): domain Bacteria; phylum Verrucomicrobiota; class Verrucomicrobiia; order Limisphaerales; family UBA11358; genus UBA11358. Next base: position 17,548 of record CAJAQO010000308.1, on the reverse strand, counting down.
TCCGTCCACCGGTGCTGGTGTCGTGGAGAAAATCCATGTCAAGGCCGGCGATCGCGTCAGCATCGGCCAGAAGCTGATCACGCTGGCGGGTGGCGGCGGTGCCCCCGCCGCCGAGCCTGCACCCAAACCAGCCGCGAAAAAAGCGGCTGTCAAAGCTGCGCCGGAACCAGTTGTTGAGGATGAGGAGGAGAATGAGGTTGAGCATGAACAAAGCGCCGAGGAGGTTCCGAATCCCGTGGCCGCGCCGGTGGCGTCGCCGTCGTTGCGCCGGATGGCGCGCGAGCTGGGCATTGATTTGACCAAGATTCGCGGCAGCGAAGCCGGCGGACGCATCACCACCAGCGATGTGCGCGCCTATCTCGCCAAGCTCGCGAAAGCTGCCGCCAAGCCCGCACCGGCAGCGGCTGGTGCCGCTCCGGCCAAGCCCGCCGCCGTGCAGATTGATTTTTCGCAATGGGGGCCGATCCTCAAGAAGCCGGTCACGCAATTGCGCAAGGTCATCGCCCGCCGCATGAGCGAGAGCTGGAACACCGTCGCCCGCGTCACGCAGTTTGATGATATTGATTTCACGCGCGTCGGCGAGCTGCGGAAGAAATTTGCCGCCGATTACGAAAAGAAAGGCGTCAAGCTCACGTTCACACCGTTCGTTTTGAAAGCGGTTGCCGCGACGTTGAAGCAGCATCCAATTTTCAACTCCAGCCTTGATGAAGTGGCGAGCGAAATCATCCTCAAGGAATATATCCACCTTGGCATCGCGGTGGACACGGATCAAGGTTTGATGGTTCCCGTGCTTCGCGACGTGGACAAAAAATCCTTGCTTGTGCTCGCGAAGGAACTTGAAGAACTCGCCGCGAAAGCGCGCGACCGCAAGATCACCGCCGACGAAATGAAGGGCGGCACGTTCACGATTTCGAATCAAGGAGCCATCGGCGGCGCGCATTTCACGCCGATCATCAATTTGCCCGAAGTCGCCATTCTCGGCCTCGGTCGGGGCGCGCTCAAGCCCGTCGTGCGCGACGGCCAAATCGTGGCGCGGCTGCTCACACCGATTGCGTTGAGCTACGACCATCGCGTGATTGACGGCGGCAGCGCTGCTCGTTTCACGGTGGATTTGGTGAAGGCGTTTGAAAACTTTGACGAGGCGCTGGCGAAACTGTAACTCAAATTACGAAGGATGAATGATGAAGTAAAGCGGGCGGCGTCGTGCACGTTTCATCATTCATAATTCATCCTTCATCATTGAATTTTATATGGATACGATCAAAACGGAAATTGTAGTCGTCGGTGCCGGCCCGGGCGGATACGCCGCCGCGTTTTACGCCGCCGACCTTGGCAAAAAAGTCATTCTCATCGAGCGCGAAAAGCGACTTGGCGGCGTCTGTCTCAATCGCGGCTGCATTCCTTCGAAGGCGCTGCTTTACGCCACGCATCAAATCGTCAACGCCCGCGAGTCCGCGCACCGCGGCATCACGTTCACCGAGCCGACGCTCGACTTAAACAAGCTGCGCGTGTGGAAGGAATCCATCATTGACAAGCTCGGCAACGGCGTGGCCACGCTCGCCAAGATGCGCAATGTGACCGTCATCAAAGGCCGCGCGTATTTTGAAGGCTCGCAGAAATTGCGCGTCGAGACCGAGAACGGCCAGCAGTTCGTCGAATACGACAAGGCGATTCTCGCCGTCGGTTCCAGCGCGGCCATGCCGAAAGCTTTTGATTTGGGCAATCCGCGCGTGATGAATTCCACCGGTGCGCTGGAAATTGAAGATGTGCCGGAGAATTTTCTCGTCGTCGGCGGCGGTTACATCGGCATGGAAATGGGCACCGTCTATGCCGCGCTCGGCAGCAAAGTCACCGTCGTCGAGGCGATGGATAATATTCTCGCTGGTGCCGATCCCGACCTCGCGCGTCCCGTTGTGGCGATTGCGAAGAAGGCCTTCAAGGAAATCCGCCTCAAGGCGCGCGTGCTGAAAATGTCCACCGCCGGCAAGCACATCAAAGTCGAGATGGAATACAACGGCCAGAAGCTCGAAGAACTTTACGACCGCGTGCTCGTGGCCGTGGGCCGCGTGCCGAATAGCGGCGACATCGGCCTCGAAAACACCGGCGTGCAGTTGGACGAAAAGGGTTACGTCAAGGTGAACCACCACCAACTCACCGACGACCCGAACATTTACGCCATCGGCGACATCGTCGGCGGCGTGCTGCTCGCGCACAAGGCGCACAAAGAAGGGCGCATCGCCGTCGAGAACATCAACGGCGAAAACGTGGTGAATGAAAACATCGTCATCCCTGCCGTCGTCTTCACCGACCCGGAACTCGCGTGGTGCGGTTTGACCGAAGCCGAGGCCAAGGAAAAGGGCATCAAATACGAAGTCTGCAAATTCCCGTGGAGCGCGTCCGGCCGCGCGTTGAGCTTTGACCGCACGGACGGCCTGACGAAGATGCTGATTGACCCCGACAGCGACCGCGTGCTGGGCGTGGGCATCTGCGGTTCCAACGCCGGCGAACTTATCGGCGAGGCGACGCTCGCCATGGAAATGGGCGCGACCGCCGAGGACATCGCCCTGACCGTGCATCCGCATCCGACGCTCTCCGAAACGCTGATGGAATGCGCCGAGGCTTTTTACGGCCACGCCACGCACACCTTCACGAAGAAGAAACCGACGCTGTAAAAAATCGTCCTCATACACATCCCATGTGGTCAATTCGTTGACCTGCGCCGGCGTGGACAAACGGGAAAGCTCTTTGATTGGTGCAAGGTATCTGATCATGGTTTTGCTGGCTGAGCGCTCCGATTCCGAAACTAGACCGATAGCTCATCCTTCGGTTCACGTCGAGGCCGAAGGGGCTGTGTAGCCGGCATATTCAGCCGCCCACGTTCGTGCAAATGAATGATTTGGAAGAGGTTTTGCAACGCGCGCCCAAGGTGACCAGCCTGGCGGATAAGGTTTTGCGCCGGGGAATCGAGGTTGTCCGGCTGGCATTGAAGGTTATCCGGCGCGGATTTGAAGTTTTCCGCGACAGATTCGAGGTTTTTTATCGCAAAAAACCTCGGGGACGGCGCGCAAAACCTTTTATGCGGTCCGCATTGAAGGTTGTGCGGGAGGGATTCAAGGTGGCCGGCCGGCCCAAAAAGGTTTTGCGCCCGGCAAAACCTCGCGGGCGAGACCCAAAACCCCAAATGCCGGGCGGAAAACCTTGAGCACCCCGGGCAAAACCTTGTTGGCAAGTTGGAAAACCTCGGCGCTGACGCGGAAAACCTCGACCGGCTGGGACAATACCTTGCCTGCGGGGCGGACATCTGAAACTTCTGAATGCCGTCGAACGCCGTTTGCACCACTTTGCTCCCAAGCCCGAACATAACGCAAGTGTCGCTGTCCTACCATAAGCCAGACTGAAACGAAAATCACAAAAACTATCGTTTTTCAGCAAAACCCGGTGGCTGGGAAATCTGGCTGGCCAGGAATATGATAAAAAAAAGACGCTGGTTAAACCGCCGTTTTTGCGGTTTCCTCTGGCGGTGAATTTCCTGGGCTACATTTTTGGCGCCGGCGCCATTTTGAGCGCCGCGCTCGCGCTTTGGCAATGGGCCGCCGCGCGAAAATTTCCGCTGCACCAAAAATTCGCCGGGGGAAATTTTGCGCCCGCTGTTTCCATTTTGAAACCGCTCAAGGGGTGCGACGCCACGACGCGCGCATCGCTGCAAAGCTGGCTCCAGCAAACTTACGCCGGGCCGGTGGAAATTCTGTTCGGCGTCGCCGAGGCCGCTGATCCCGTCTGCGCCATCGTGCATCAGCTCCTGGCGGAAAATCCGAACTGCCGCGCGCGGTTCAGCGTCTGCGAAAACCTCGCCGGCACGAACGCGAAGGCCGCCAAGCTGGCGCAGTTGGAAAAGCTCGCGGCGCACGATTTGATTCTCATCAGCGACACCGACGTGCGCGTGCCGCCGGATTTTCTCGCCAGCTTTGTCGCGCCGCTGCGTGATGAAAAAATTGCGCTGGTGAATTGTTTTTACCGGCTCGCCAATCCCACGACGACCGCAATGAAATGGGAAGCGGTCGCCGTCAACGCCGATTTCTGGAGCCAGGTGTTGCAGTCGCAAACTTTGAAACCGCTGGACTTCGCGCTGGGCGCGGCGATTCTGGTCCGCCGCCCGGCGCTGAATGAAATCGGCGGCTTCGCGTCGCTCGCCGACTGTCTGGCGGATGATTACCAGCTCGGCCATCGCATCGCGAAGCTTGGCCACCGCATTGCGCTTTGCCCGGTGGTGGTGGAATGTTGGGATGCGCCGCAAAACTGGGCGCGGGTTTGGAACCATCAACTCCGCTGGGCGCGCACTATTCGCGTGTGCCAGCCCCTGCCTTATTTTTTCAGCATTTTATCCAACGTCACCCTGTGGGCGCTGCTTTGGTTCATGGCGGGCTGGCCGCAATTTTCCCTGGCGCTCACGCAGCGCGGCGGCGAGCAGCATTTTCAATTCGCCTATTTGCTGCCGTGGGGCGCGCTGCTGGCTCCCGCGCTGTGGCTGCTGCGGATTGGGCTCGCGCAAAATCTGCAACGCCGGTTCACGCCGGAACGAAAACTAATTTCGCCGGCGTGGCTCGTGCCGGTGCGGGATTTATTGAACGCGGCGATCTGGCTCGCCGCGTTTCTGGGAAACACGATTGAATGGCGCGGTCGGAAAATGAAACTGCGCCGCGACGGAACCTTGGTTGAACTTTAAGCCGCCGGTTTTGGCTTGCGGCTTTATTTTCCCACCGCGCCGAAAACTTTCTGCATCAAATCCGTGGTGCGCGCGACGGGATTTGCGCGGATGCTTTTTTCCTCGTCGGCCACCATTTTGAACAGGCCGTCGAGCGCCTTGTTGGTCACATACGCATCCACATCCAGCGCATCCGCGCCGAGATAGCTGTTGGCCAGCCCGCCAAAAGTGCCGCCGAACGCGCCGCCGCCGGCGACCTTGGCCAGCATGGTTTTGTAGGCCGAAGTCACGCCGGCCTTCGCCGTGGCCTGCTGGACAATCGGCAGAAAGCGCGCATACAAATTCGTCTGCGTGGTGCGGCGGAAAAATTGCGTGGCGGCGTCCGGCGGCCCGGTCAAAATCGCCTTCGCATCTTCAATGCTCATCTGTTTCACCGCCTCGCCGAAAACGCTGGCGGCTTGCGGCACGGCCGCTTCGGCGGCGTGGTTCATCGTGGCCACAAAATCATCCGCCAGTTTGTCTTGTTTCAACGCGCGCAGCGTTTTTTCCACCGACTGCAATTTTTCCGGCAGCGGAATTTTCACGTCGAGATTGGTCAGAAACCCGCCATCGTGGCCAAGACTGGCGATGGCATGTTGCAGACCGCTGCCCAGCGCATCCTTGAGACCGCCAACCACCTGATCCTGCGATAGCGCGGACAGCGCCGCCGTCGCCGTGGAATTGGTTGAACTTTGGCCCAAGCCGAGCGCAGACAGCCAGCCCGCATGGGCGGAGCCGATGGAAATGGCCAGGACGAGCGACAGCAGAATGTTTTTCATGGTTGTTTGGGTTGTGCTTGCGGTGGCGACGGTTCAAGCCCGGCGCGGGTGTCAAATCTCTGGGCGGGATTGTCTCAAATCAAGCCCGCTTCGTCCATGCCGGGATCAGACCCAACAAAGACATTTGCAGCTAAACCGGCGGCTGGCGACATTTCCAACCAGCCTTTCCAAAGGTGGAATCCGTTCGCGTCGGCAGCGGCGATGGGTTGGCTCGGCTTATGCTAAAACAGGCGCATGACTGACACCGCTTTCATCCGCCAAGAAAAAAGCCGCAGCCGGCGCCCGATGCTCACGCGTGCGCTCAAGGCGGAAGACGCGCATTTCCGCGTGGTGGATGGCGCCCTGATCGTGGGCTTTATGGCGGCGTTCATCGGCCTAGTGTTGCTGCTGGCAAAATAATCTTCGGGAAACGCTCCGACCGCCGCCGCAGACAGATTTACTTTGTCTTCATCGGCGGTCGGTTGATTGTCGGCGGCTGATTCGTCGCCTTGGTTTTGAATGCGGAGCGCAGCAGCCAGTGACGCTTCAGCCCCTGCACCATGTCATCCGTGTCCATGACGGTTTTTGAAATCCCCCAGAGCAGATTTGAATTGGCCTGCACCTGCACATTCAAGTTGCTCGTGATGCCGGCGATGTTGTCCAGCGTCAAACCAATGTTGGCGGTGAGCGCGTTCAAATTCGTATCCGTGTTCGCGAGCAATGAATTCAAATTCGTGAGCGCGCCTTGAATCTGGCCGTTGCCGTTCGTGCCCAGCGCCCAGACGCCGAGGCCGCCCGGCGCGCGCAACTGCGCGCTGATGTCCCCGAAATTTGCGAGGAGCGGCTGCGCGGCCACGAGGGTGGTGTTCAGATTGGAAGTCGCGTTCACCGCATTGTCGAGCACGGCGGCCAGTTTGTTGGTCAGCGCCAGAATTCCCGGCAGCGCGCCCTGCACCTGCGCCACAATGGCCTGCACCTGGTCGGCAATGGCCGGCGCCTCGGCGAAGCGCAATTCGTAGGCGTTGGTTTCATCTTCATTCCGGTAATCATATTTTTGGTATTGCTGCATCGCATCATTCCACACCGCGGCGATGTGACGGACATTGACCGGGGCATGAAAGGCCAGAATGGACTCGGATTTGAGCTGAACGATGCGCGTCAGGTTCGACTGGGCCAAAGAACTGAAAGCGCGAAACATGAGATTGGACTTTTCGTCATAAATATTTTCCGCCAGCCGCCAGCGGTCCGGGTCCGGCAGGCTCTGCGCCTGTTCCAGCGAGAGCGTTTCGAGCGGATGCGTGGAGTAAATGCCGAAACCATTGGTGCCGCGCGTGATTTCCAGCCAGTGTTTGCCAAGAAAATCCGCGTTCAGCTTCACCACCGAACCCTCGCTCCAGATGTAGCCGTAATAGGGCTGGATATTTTTGCTGTTTTTATTCACCTGGTTGACAACAAATTCGAGCCGGACATTGTGCTGCGTGCGCGGCGGCATGGCCGCGATGCCGGTGATCTCGCCAACCTGAAATCCCATGAGGACGACGGGGTCGCCAACATTCAAACCGGACGCATCTTTGACATAGGTGAAAAACTTTGCGTCCACCAGAAACCAGCCCTTGCGTTCGGCCGTGTGGTAAATGTAGTAGCCGAAACCGAACAGCAGCAGCGCGGTCGCCAGAAACACAAACCAGCCCACGGCGCGCTCCACTTGGTTGAGGCGCGTGCGAAGTTGCGGAGTCAAATCTTGCAGTGGCATAAAAATTTCAAATGTGGGTGGCGGCTGGCTCGGCCAGCAATTCGCTTACGGCATGATGGCGATTGGCTTCCACGTCAGCCCAGGAGCCGAGCACGGAAAAAGTTTTATCATCCAGCACGGCGAATTGGCGCTTTGAATTTTGCCAGGCGCGCAAATCGCCCGCCGTCGCCACCAAAGTCATCGGCCGGCCGCCGAAAAATTCGTGACCGCGCCAGAGCTGATCCAGAAATTGCAGCAGCCACTGGCGATGGCGGCCATCCAGACCGCCGAGCGGATTGTCCAGCAGCAGCAGTTCCGGCTGCAACATCAGCGCCCGCGCGAGCGCCGCGCGCCGCCGCCAGTTGGCCGCAAGGTGGGCCGGTGCGACGTCCGCGAACGGCGTCAGCTCCAGCAATTCCAACAGGATTTCGACCGCGCGATCCGCCTCGGCGGCCGTCAAGTTTTTTTGGTAGCGCAGCGGCAGCGCGACATTTTCCGCAATCGAAAGCTGGTTGAAAAGTTTCCCGTCGGCGAAAACAAAACCGACGCGCAGCCGGTCGGCGAGTTGCGCTTCGCCGAACGCACCTGTCTCGCGGCCAAACACGCGGCAGATTCCAGCCGCCGGCGTCAGCAAGCCCGCCGCGTGCAGCAGCAGATCGCTTTTGCCGGAATGTTGCGGGCCGGCCACCACCCAAAATTCACCAGGCAGCACCGACCAGTTCACATCTTCCAGCACGGTGAGCGACGCGTCGCGCAGCGCGGCAATTTGCGCGCCGCACATTTCGATGACTGCCGGATGGGGCTTTGTTTCGCTCATGCCACGAGGTAAAGCACGATGAACACCGCGTCAATCAGCACGCATACCACGACCCCTTGCGTGACGGCGCGCACGGCCACGCGGGAAACATCCTCCAGCCGCAGCGGCTGCGCCAAGCCGTGGTAACACGTCACCAGCGCGATGAAAAATCCGAACGCCACCGTTTTCAGCGCGAGCAGCACGAAGTCCAGCCAGTCGAGCGCCTCGGCGATCTGTTTGAAATAATCGCCGGGCCGCAGCGGCACATCCTGCAAAAACGCCCAGAGATAGCCGCTGCCCAGCGCGCCGAGAATCAAATAAATGGTCAGCGCAAAAACGCCCAGCGCCATGCCGATGACGCGCGGCACGATGAGGTAATGCACCGGATCAATGCCGAGCGCCTCCAGCGCCTCGACTTCGCCCAGCGCGCGGGCCGTGCCGAGTTCGATGACGTTGGCCGTGCCGACGCGCGCCAGCACCAGCACCGCCGTGAGCAGCGGTCCCAGTTCGCGCACGATCACCACCACCATCGTGGAACCGAGATAATTGGTCGCGCCCACTTTCGCCAGCGCGGAAACCGTTTGCCCGATCACCAGAAAACCCAGCGCCAGCGCCACAAAAATAAACATCGGCATCAGTGAAACGCCGGCGCGGTTGATTTCATGCCGGACGCGCGGCTGCATGACGCTGTGCGCCACGCCGGATTTTTTCAGAATGACACCGAGCGTGATCAAGGCAAATGCGGCCAGCCCTTGAATCGTCAGCAGAAAAAGGAACAGCTTGCGTCCGAGCCGGTCGGTGTAGGATTTGGGCAGGGCGGCGCGGCGAAACACCTGCGTGTTCGTCAGCTCAAACGCTTTGGCCAGATTTCCGCGCACCACCACAGCGTAGAATCCCGCCGGCTTCCGGTCAAAGTTGTTTTCCCCGATTCTGCGCGGGCAATTCAGCGGCCACCCGGTTGATGACCGCCGGCCAGCCGCCGCGCCGGGGCTGGCGAAACAGGCGCATGGTGGGATACCACGGCGTCTGTTCCCCGAATTGCTGGAACCAGCGCCAGTCGGGCGCAAATTGAATCAGCGTCCAAACCGGTTTGCCCAGCGCGCCCGCCAGATGCGCCATGGAGGTGTCCACGGAAATGATCAAATCCAGCGCCATCACCGCCGAGGCCGTGGCGCGATAATCTGTGAACCCGCCGAGTTCCACCAAGTTTGGAAATTTTTTAATCGCCTCTTCATCGCTTTTTGGCACCGGCATTTGCAGACTGTAAAACGTGACGCCAGGCACGGCCAAAACCGGGGCCAGCATTTCCAGTTTCAACGAGCGCGCGGCGTCATCTTTGTGCGTGGGACTGCCGGCCCAGGCGAGACCGACGCGGAAATTTCCGGCGGGCGGCGGCGGCAGTTCGCGCGGCGGCGGAGCTTTCAGATATGGCGCATGGCCGGGAATATTTTCCAGGGTGATGCCGAGCAGTCCCGGCAAGCTGATGACCGAAGTGTAAAAATCGCACGGCGGAGTTTTTTCACCGAACGCAATAACTTCATCCGCCACGCCGGAATCAGCGAAGAGCGTTTTAAGTTCCGGCCGGCATTCGAGAATGACGCGGCCGCAGCGTTCGCGGGCCAGCCGGGCGTAACGCGCGCTCTGAATGCCGTCGCCAAAACCTTGCTCGGCGTGGAGGAATAAAGTCTGGCCGGGGATTTTCTGGCCCGCCCAGCGCGGCTGCGAAAACTGGCGCGGCTTGAGTGTGAGCCAGCGCAGTTCGTAATCGCGCAAGCCTTCGGCCAGCCGGCCAGCCGTCAGCAGGGAAATCGAACGGCCTTGCAGCGCCAGCAAATAGCCGGGGTTCAACGCCAGCGCCTGGTCGTAGGCGACGATGGATTCGTCCACGCGGTTCAATTCTTTGAGGCATTTGCCAAGATTGTTCCAGCTTTCGGCATCGCGCGGATTCAAGGCCACCGCGCGCTGAAAGGCGGCGGCGGCCGGCTCCAGTTCGCCCAGTTGATAAACCACGTTGCCCAGGCTGTAAAAATAGTTGGCCTGCTGCGGCTCCAGTTCGGCGGCGCGGGAAAAATTTTTCGCGGCGCGGATCGGGTCGCCGAGCTTTTGGCGCACGCAGCCCAGACCGCTGAAAATCCGCGCGGAATCCGGCTGCGCCAGCGCGGCGCGTTCCAGCCATTGCGCCGCCTCGATGGCGCGGCCCGTTTTGTGCAGCACCATTCCGAGCAGGAAAAAAAGTTGCGGATCAGCCAAGCCAGCCTGCACTAGCGACCGACAGAGGGCTTCCGCCTCGCCGTGCCGGCCGGCGTTGTGCGCGTCAAATGCCCGCTTCAAAGCTTGTTGCCGTGGATCCATATGCTGGTTGTGTCTGCACTTCATGCTAGAACGGCGGCGTGCGTTAGGCAATGCAAGCGCGATGCGCCACGAAACACGCCGGCGGCGGGTGAAACCTGCGTTGTCGTCCGTTCTCCGCTAATTTTTTTCAGTGCTGAACCGCTTGGCAAATTATGTCAAGGAAAACGCCAAATTGGGTTGGTGTAATTTTCCAAGGCGGACGAAAGTTTTAGTGAACTAAAAAATTAAATCACTTAACCCGCACGCCAAATTATGTCCACCAATTCCCGACCGACCATCTGGGAGCATGCCCAGTCCAAGGGCGTCTCGCGCCGTGAATTTCTCACAGCCTGCGCCTGGATGACCGCCATGCTCGGTCTGCCCGCCAGCGCCGTCGCGCAAGTCACCAAGGCGCTCGAAACCCAGCCGCGCCTGCCGGTGCTGTGGTTTCATTTTCAGGAATGCACCTGCTGCTCGGAATCGTTCATCCGCTCGTCGCATCCCGGCATCGCCGACATCGTGCTCGACAAAATTTCGCTCGACTACACCGAGACGCTGATGGCCGCTTCCGGCAAGCAGGCCGAGGAAGCGCTGCGCGACACGATGACCAAATACAAAGGCAAATATCTCATGGTCGTCGAAGGCTCGGTGCCGACGGCTGAAGGTGGCGTTTACTGCTGCATCGGCGGACGCACCGCACTGGACATCGTGCAGGAAGCGGCCGCAGGTGCCAAGGCAATGATCTGCTGGGGCAGTTGCGCGAGCAACGGCTGCGTGCAAGCGGCCAAACCGAATCCGACTCAAGCCACACCGATTCATAAACTTGTTTCCGGCGTGCCGATCATCAATGTGCCGGGCTGCCCGCCGATCGCCGAGGTGATGACGGGAACAATCGTTCATCTGCTCGCGTTCGACCGCATTCCGCAGCTCGACGGACTCGGCCGGCCGAAAGCGTTTTATTCACGGCGCGTTCACGACACCTGTTATCGTCGTCCGAATTACGATGCCGGATTATTTGTAAATTCCTTCGATGATGAAAACGCCAAGCGCGGTTTTTGCCTCTACAAAATGGGCTGTCGCGGCCCGGTGACTTACAACGCCTGCGGCGTAATGCGCTGGAACGGCGGCGTGAGTTTTCCAATTCAGTCCGGCCATCCCTGCATCGGCTGTAGCGAGGGAAATTTTTGGGACAACGGCCCGTTCTACCGGCATTTGCCGAACTTTCCCGGCTTTGGCATCGAGACTACGGCGGACAAGATCGGTGTCGGGCTTGGCGCGGTGACCGTCGTCGGCATCGCGGCTCATGCGATTTCCACGAACATTCGCAAACGGCATTTAATCAAAGAAGAACAAGCGGCGAGCGAAGATGTGAAAGACGGCCGTGCGGAACAAGGCGGTTCCTAAACTTAACCGAAATTTTCAACCAAAAATTTTATGGCTGCCAAAAGAATTGTCATTGATCCGGTCACCCGCATCGAAGGCCACCTCCGCGTGGAAGTCGAAGTGAACGACGGCAAAGTCACCGACGCCTTCAGCTCCGGCACGATGGTGCGCGGGCTGGAAATTATTTTGCGCGGACGCGATCCGCGCGACGCGTGGGCGTTCGCCGAACGGACGTGTGGCGTCTGCACAACGGTCCACGCACTCGCGTCCGTGCGTTCGGTCGAGGACGCGCTGGGCATTGTCATTCCGCCGAACGCCGAACTCATTCGCAACCTGATGTTTTGCACGCAATATATGCAGGATCACGTCGTGCATTTTTACCACCTGCACGCGCTGGATTGGGTGGACGTGGTCAGCGCGCTCAAAGCCGATCCGAAAGCCACGTCGGAGTTGGCACAAAGCATTTCCAACTGGCCGAAAAGTTCCGTCGGCTATTTCTCCGACGTCCAGAACCGCATTAAGAAATTTGTCGAAAGCGGCCAGCTCGGCATTTTTGCGAACGGCTATTGGGGTCATCCGGCGATGAAACTGCCGGCGGAGGCGAATCTGCTCGGCGTCGCGCATTACATCGAGGCGCTCGACTGGCAGAAGGAAATTGTCAAGGTCCACACGATTTTCGGCGGCAAAAATCCGCATCCGAATTATCTCGTCGGCGGTGCGCCGTGCTCGCTGAACATTGACGACGCCAACGCCATCAACGCCGAACGCCTCGCCTACGTCGGCAAATTGATGACCGATGCGAGAACTTTCGTCGAGCAGGTTTATATTCCCGATTTGCTCGCCGTCGCGTCATTCTACAAAGACTGGGCTTCCATCGGCGGCGGCTTGAGCAATTATCTGGCTTACGGCGACCTCCCGACGAACGGCTTTGGCGATCCCGGAAAATTCAAATTCCCACGCGGCGCGATTTTGAACCGCGATTTGAGCAAAATTTTGCCGGTGGACGCGCACGATCCGCAGCAGGTCAAGGAATCCATCGCGCATTCGTGGTATCAATATTCCGACGGCGACGCGGCAGCAAAACATCCGTGGGACGGCGAAACCAAATTGAATTACACCGGTCCGAAGCCGCCTTACGACCAGCTCAATGTGGATGGAAAATATTCCTGGCTCAAGACGCCGCGTTGGAACGGCCACGCGATGGAAGTCGGCCCGCTCGCCCGCCTGCTCGTCGGTTACGGCACTGGTCGCGCTGACATCAAAGACGCCGTGGACATGGTGCTGAAAAAATTGGACGTTCCGGTGACGGCGCTTTTTTCCACGCTTGGCCGCACAGCAGCGCGCGGCATTGAAACTTATTTGGTCGCGCAGTGGGCGCAGGAATTTTACGGCGATCTTTTGGCGAACATCAAAAACGGCGATTCGCGCACATTTAACAATGAAAAATGGGAGCCGGAAACCTGGCCCACTTCTGCCAAAGGCGTCGGCATGAGCGAAGCCCCGCGCGGCGCGCTGGCGCATTGGATTGTCATCGAAGACAAAAAAATTGCGAACTACCAGCTCGTCGTGCCCTCGACGTGGAACGCCTCGCCGCGCGACGCGAGCGGCCAGCGCTCGGCTTACGAATCATCGCTTATCGGCACGCCGGTGGCCGATCCCGAAAAACCGCTCGAAATCATCCGCACGATCCACTCGTTTGATCCGTGTCTGGCTTGCGCCGTGCATCTTTACGATCCGCAGGGCCGCACGCTCAACCGCGTCACCGTCGGCGGCTAAAAGGAGGCACTATGCAAACACAAACCCTCGGCCGAGTTTACGTCTGGGAAATCCCGGTCCGGTTTTACCACTGGCTCAATGCATTCAGCCTCGTCGTGCTGTGCGTGACCGGCTATCTCATCGGCGCGCCGCTGGCCATTCAGCAGGCGTCCGAGGCGTCATTCGCGTATTGGTTCGGCAAAGTTCGCTTCATCCACTTTGTCTTCGCCTACATTTTTTTCTTTAATTTCCTGTTCCGTATTTACTGGGGCTTTGTCGGCAACCGCTATGCGAACTGGAAAAATTTTCTGCCGTTCCGCAAAAAACAGTGGAAGGAAATCAAGCAGGTCATCGCCGTGGACATCTTGCAGCGGGACAACACGCCGATTGAAACCATCGGCCACAACGCCGTTGCCGGTTTCACTTATTTCATGACCTTTCTTGCGTTTTTGTTCCAGTGCATCACCGGCTTCGGCCTTTACGCCGCGATGAGCAAGGCGTGGCTGCCGAAACTTTTCGCGTGGATCGTGCCGCTGATGGGCGGGGATTTCGCCGTGCGCCAATGGCATCACGCGTTCATGTGGTTCTTCATTTTGTTTGCGCTCGTCCATGTTTACATCGTCTTTTATCACGACTATGTCGAAGGCCGCGGCGAAATCTCCTCGATGGGCAGTGGCTGGAAATTCATTGAGAAGGAATATCATCCGATTCTGAAGGATGAAAAACCCGCCTCCGGAATAAAGAAATGAATTTTTACTGCGAACCGGAAAAAGCGCTCGTCCTCGGCGTCGGCAATTTGCTCATGGGCGACGAAGGCGTGGGCGTCGCCGCCATCCGGTATCTGGAAAAAAAAGTTTTTGCCCAGCACGCGGAATTGGTGGATGGCGGCACGAGCGGTTTTCACCTGCTCGGTCTCTTCCGCGACCGTCAGCACATCATCCTCATTGACGCCGCGACCGACGGCAAAACCCTCGGCACTGTCTCGCTCATCCACCCGCGCTACGCGAGCGATTTTCCGCCGACGCTTACCGCGCACGACATCGGGCTGAAAGATTTGCTTGAATCCGCCGCGCTGCTCGGCGACCTGCCGGAAGTGGATTTGATCACGGTTTCCATTGGCGATCTCGGCCTGATGACGATGGAGCTTTCCCCGGAAGTCGCCGCCGCGCTGCCGCAAATTGAAACGCTGGTGCGAAGCTGTCTTGAAAAAGGTGCGACGACTACGGCGACCACACCTGTCTTGCTCGACTCCAAATAAAAAACTGTCCTTTCGCGCGCTGGCCGATAAACATTTCCGCGTGACACACGCTGAAGCCCAGAAACGCCACGCGCAACTCGCCGAGGAAATCCGCCGGCACGACCACGCCTATTACGTCGAAGGCCGACAGATTATTTCGGACCGCGAATACGACCAGCTTTTCAAGGAGCTTCAGGAGCTGGAGAAAAACTTTCCCGATCTCGTCACGCCCGAATCGCCCACGCAGCGCGTCGGCGGCGCGCCCAGCGAAAAATTTGCGCGCGTCAAACATCTCGTGCCGATGCTCTCGCTCGACAAAGTTTCCGCCAGCGATTCGCCGACGAAGGATGAAGTGCCCGACCGCGACCAACGCAATCGCGCGCAGGACGAAAATACGCTGGCCGAACTTCGCGCCTTCGACACGACCATCCGCAAACAGCTTGGCCGCGACAAAGTTCAATACATCATCGAACCGAAAGTGGACGGCGTATCCATCAGCGTTCACTACCGCCACGGCAAGCTGGCGCTCGGCGTCACGCGCGGGGACGGCACGGAAGGCGACGACATCACGGCGAATCTCAAAACCGTGCGCGGCATCCCGTTGGAATTGGATTTGAAAAATCCGCCGGCGTTACTTGAAGTGCGCGGCGAGGCTTACATTTCCATCAAGGATTTTGATGCGCTCAATGCCAAGTTCGCCGCCGATGGTGAAAAACCTTTTCCCAACGCCCGCAATGCCACCGCCGGCACATTGAAGCAACTCGCTCCCAAACTCGTCGCGCAACGCCCGATCCGCGCGGTGTTTTACGCGGTCGGCGCGGTAAATGGCATCGAGTTCAAAACGCATTCCGAAATGCTCGAATCACTCGCCAAGTTTGGCCTGCCCACGCAAAAGCTTTGGTGGGTGTGCGACGGCATCGAGGAGGTGCTGAAAGTTTATCGCGAGAAAATTGTGGCGCACTACAACGAAGACAAAGATTTGCGCCGGCAGTTGCCTTATGAAATTGACGGCATCGTGCTCAAGGTGAACACGCTCGCCGACTGGCCGAAAATTCCCGGTCGCAGCCGCGCGCCGGGCTACGCGATTGTTCACAAGCCGGTGCCGTGGATCACGCCGGCGGAAACCGTGCTCAAAGCCATCACCGTGCAGGTTGGTCGCACCGGCGTGCTCACGCCCGTGGCGGAACTGGAGCCGGTTTTTGTGCAAGGCTCGACGATTGCACGCGCCACGCTGCACAACGAGGACGAAATTCGCCGCAAAGACATTCGCATCGGCGACACCGTGGTCGTCCGCAAGGCCGGCATGGTTATCCCGGAAATTTTCGAGGTGGTGAAAACCAAGCGTCCGCCCGGCGCGCAGGAATTTGATTTGTTCCAGCACGTCGGCGGCAAATGCCCGGCGTGCGGCGGGCCGATTGCGAAGGAGAAAATGTCCGGCGGTGACACCGACGAAGTCGCATGGCGCTGCCAGAACATCGCGGGCTGCCCGGCGCAGCTCACGCGTCGCGTCGAGTATTTTGCGCAGCGCAAGGCGCTCGACCTCGAATCGCTCGGCGGCATCGTCGCGGAAAAACTGGTCGAACGCGGTCTCGTCAAAGAACCGCTCGACTTGTTCGACCTGAAACTGGAAGTGCTCGGCAAACTGAATCTCGGCACGGACGACGAGCCGCGCACGTTCGGCGAGAAGAACGCCACGAAGATTTTAGACGCCCTCCAACGCGCCAAGACCGCGCCGCTTTCCCGCTGGATTCACGCGCTGGCGATTGCCGACGTGGGCGAAGCCACCGCCAAGCAGCTTGCCGCCACGCACGAATCTCTTGAAGCGCTCGCACACTCGAAAGTTCTGCGCGACATCCGCGACCTCGGCGCGAAAGAAAGTGAACGTGCCGAAATCAGTCCGCGCTCACGCAAGAATCCGCCGAAGGATGAAGTCGAAAAGGCGTCGCGACAGCAGCAGGATGAAGCCTTAAAAGCGGAGATGGCCGAAATAGAATCGCGCTTGGAAGCGGGCGGATTGAAAGCCAAGCTGGTGGAAGTCGGGCCGGTGGCGGCGGCGAGCGTGCTGGATTTCTTTGCATCGGCTGCCGGCAAAAAAGTTCTCGCCCGCATCCGCGAGTTGAATATCAAGCCGACGAGTGAGAAGGCCACCATTGCCGCGACGACAAAGGGAGTTTTTGCCGGAAAAACATTTGTGCTTACCGGCACGTTGCCGACGCTGACGCGCGAGGAAGCCACGGCGAAAATTGAAGCCGCCGGCGGCAAAGTCACCGGCAGCGTGAGCAAGAAAACGGATTTCGTGCTGGCCGGCGCCGAGGCTGGTTCCAAGCTCACCAAGGCGCAGGAACTGGGCGTGAAGATTTTGGATGAGGCGGAATTCCGAGCGCTGCTTTGATTCCGTGCTGCTTGCCTGAATGCGGGGTTGAAGTTATTTTGCCGCCATGAAACTGCGACTCCTGATCGAATTGGATTCAGTAACCAAACGCTGGTCGGCGGTTTTTCCTGAACTGCCCGGCTGCGCATCTGCCGGCAACACGGAGGCCGAAGCCATAGTCAACGCCAAGGAAGCCTTGGCGCTATGGTTTGAACCCTCGCCCCTTAAACTGCACAAAGATTCCAAGCTCGTGGAACTCGCCATGCCATGAGCCGGCGTTATCCTATCATTTTCCATCGTCCCTTCAGAGGGTGTTACGAAACTCACATGGCGAACCATTGATTTTATTGGTGAAAATGTTGTTAGTTGAATTTCGGTGGATTTGGTTTTTTAAAAGTCAAAGGTGCTTTGTGTCGGGAACAAATCGGCCAGCAAATCCTGTTC
>CAJAQO010000307.1 GCA_903944085.1 uncultured Verrucomicrobia subdivision 3 bacterium | reverse complement strand
CTTCAGCACCACGCTGACATCATTTATTAATGGCACGTCGCCGTCGGCATTGAGCCACCCGATGGCTGGTTTTGCGTTCATAAGATTAGACTCCCTTGGTTAGTTTTCATACTGGTTAATTTTCGATGTGTTGTTTTGTATATTCATTTTTATGGACCGAACCTGACATTTTTCTTAACGGAATTTTGGCAAAAAAGATTAGCACTATTTTAAGAAATCTATTATTAACAGCAGTAACTTCTCCTATAAAATCCAATGTTATTCCGCAAAGCGCCTGTATTTGCAGGGTGTTTGCGCGTTTTCGGCGGGCAAAAAGCGTCGGCCAGCGGCGGCCGGCAAGGGTGAATCCGGCCATTTCCATGACCCTTGGAGCCATTCCAAGGACCCTTGGAACCGTTCCCACGACCAAGGAAACGTCTGACACGGTTAAAGAAACCCCGTCTAGGGTCATGGAAATGACCCCAGGCTGGCAGGAGATTGGAGGCGGCAGCCCGTTTTAACGGCACCGACAGGCGTGAATGGTTAATTGGGTGCGCGGCAGAATGGCGCGGAATGTTGCGGCGCGACGGCTGTCGCCATGTCCCTGGCCCGGGTGCGCCAGCGCGTGCGCAAAGGCGGGCATGACGTGCCGGAAGTGGATTTGCGGCGGCGCTTTTTGCCGAGTTTACGAAATTTCTTTTCGCTGTATCTTCCCGTGGCGGATGAAGCCCTGTTGTTCAATGCGGCAGGCAGTCCGCCCAAGTTAATCGCCCGCTGGCAAGGCCGGGCGGCATTGCTGATTGAACCTGCAATTTATGATCGCATCCAAAAACAAATCGAAACCAGCCGCTAAAGCGCGTGGCGCACAATCGCCCTTCGTCGCCAAGGCGCAGCGGGCCATCCGCAAAGCGCAGCAGACCGCCGCGCGTGAAAATGCCCGCTTCGGCCTGCGGATGATTGTCCAGGCCGCGCACTGATTCGCGCATGCCAGGCGCCGCCAAGCCGCCGCCGAACTGGCCGCCGCCAAAAAAAATTGAAGCGATGATTCTCGGCCAAGCCAGCCAGCCGTGAAATTCGTTCGCGTGGTTCGTGTAGTTCGCGGTTCACCTCATCCGGCCTGCGGCTACCCCATCCGATGCGGAGAAGAAATTGTTTTGCGGGACGGTTCCCCGGCGTAGGTGGTGCTTGCGCACCGCCACCAGCACACCAACACCGGGCTAATTTCCATAGCGCCTTCAGCGCAGCCATAGCTCGGCTTGCCATTCATTTCGTGTCCATTCGTGAAATTCGTGTCAGGTCTTCGCGCCCTGGCGTCTTGGTGGTTTAATTTCATGGGGTGTTCACCCCATTGTTCACGGCGGCGAAAAGGAACAGTTTCTGCATGGCAAAATTATGAATACTCCCAATCTGTTTACTCCCGTTCGCCTGGGCGCGATGGAAGCGCCGAACCGCATCGTCATGGCCCCGCTCACGCGGATGCGCGCGGGGCCGGGCCGCGTGCCCACGCCGTTGATGGCGGAATATTATGCGCAGCGCGCGGCGGCGGGACTGATCGTCAGCGAAGCCGTGGCGATTTCCCAGCAGGGCACGGGCTGTCCCAACACGCCCGGCATTTATACGGCGGCACAAGTCGCGGGCTGGCAGCGCGTGACCGAGGCGGTGCATCAGGCGGGTGGAAGAATTTTTCTTCAGCTCTGGCACATGGGGCGAATCTCGCATCCGAGTTTTCAATTGGACGGCGGATTGCCGGTCGCGCCCAGCGCCATCGCTCCGCGCACTGGCCAGGTGCTCACGGAAAATGGAATGCAACCTTACGTCACGCCGCGTGCGTTGAAGAAGGAGGAATTGCCCGGCATCGTGGCACAATATGCCGCCGGTGCTGAACGCGCGAAAACGGCCGGCTTCGACGGCGTGGAAATCCACAATGCCAATGGCTATTTGCTCGACCAGTTTCTCCGCGATGGCACGAATCAGCGCAAGGATGAATATGGCGGGCCAGTGCGGAATCGCGCGCGGCTGACTTTGGAAGTGACCGACGCCGTCGCGCAAGTTTGGGGCGCCGACCATGTGGGCATCCGCTTCTCGCCGGGCGGCGTCTTTAATGACATGCACGATTCAAATCCGCTGGCGACCTTCAGCCATGTGCTGCACGAGTTGAATCGTTTCAAACTCGCCTATGCGCATTTGATCGTGTCCACGAAAGATGATTTGGAACATGGCGCGGTGCCCGTGCCGCTGGCCGCGCTGCGCAAAGAATTTCATGGGCCATTGATTATCGCCAATGGCTTCACTTACGCGACCGCAACGCAAGGCTTGGCAGAAGACATGGCTGATGCTGTGGCGTTTGGGCGTTTGTTTATTGCGAATCCTGATTTGCCCGAACGCTTCCGTTTGAACGCGCCGCTGAACGCGCTAGAGGAAGCGACCTTGTATGGCGGCGCAAAAAAGGGGTATACCGACTATCCGGCGATGGGACCGCAACTCGTCATAAGATAATGAGTCTTCAAGCGGAAGCCATTTTGCCAAAGCCGCTGAAACGTGTTGGCATCGCTGCCGACCACGGCGGTTTTGAATTGAAGGAATTTCTGGCCGGAAAATTGCGCGGAGCCGGTTATGAAGTCACTGATTTTGGCGACCGCCAGTTGAAGGCGGACGATGATTATCCAGATTTTATCATTCCCCTGGCACGCGCGGTTGCCGCCGGGACGATGGATCGCGGCGTGGGCATTTGCGGCAGCGGAGTTGGCGCATCCATTGCCGCAAACAAAGTGGCAGGAGTCAGGGCCGGCTTGATTGACGAAAACTTTTCGGCGCATCAAGGCGTCGAGGATGATGATTTGAACATGATCTGTTTTGGCGGCCGGCTGATCGGCCATGAACTCGCTTGGAAATTGGTGCAAACGTTTCTCGCCGCGCGCTTCAAAGGCGCAGAGCGATTCCGCCGCCGGCTCGCAAAAGTGGCGCAACTCGAAAGCAAAACCCAGGCGATTGCAGGCGACAGTTTGGGAACTAAATTCAAGACCGACAGCTACTGCGCGCCCTTGCCGCCGCATCCGATGACGATTTCGGAAGCGGTAGCGGTGTGGCGAAACGAGGGCGATCCAAACTGATGCCAATGGAAAACGATCTTCACTCGCACTAAACTCAAAAATATATGAACGAACCATCCCCGGTCAGCCAACCGATCTACAGCTCTCCGCATGCGGGCATCGAAGGTTTTGATTCCCTGGCGGAGCTGGCATTGGATTTACATTGGTCGTGGAACCACGCCACCGACGAAGTTTGGCGGCAGCTTGATCCTGCGCTGTGGGAGCACACCCAAAATCCCTGGGTGGTTCTGCAAACGGTCTCGAAAGACAAACTCAAGGGCGTGCTGTCCAATCCGGCCTTTCGCAAAAACATTGATGATTTGCTGCAAACCAAGCGGCAGGCGGCAGCAGCGCCGGCGTGGTTTCAGAAAATCCACCCGCAGTCGCCGCTGAAGTGCGTCGCGTATTTCAGCATGGAATATATGTTGAGCGAGGCGCTGCCCATTTATTCCGGCGGGCTGGGCAATGTGGCCGGCGATCAGCTCAAAGCGGCGAGCGATCTCGGCGTGCCCGTCATTGGCGTGGGACTGCTTTATCAACAAGGTTACTTTCGTCAGGTGATTGACAAGGACGGTTCACAGCAGGCGCTTTACCCGTATAACGACCCGGGACAGTTGCCGATCACGCCGTTGCGCCAGCCGAACGGTGAGTGGCTGCGTTTGGAAATCACCTTGCCGGGTTATTCCGTCTGGTTGCGCGCGTGGCAGGTGCAAGTCGGACGAGTAAAACTTTATCTGCTGGACAGCAATGATGCGGCGAACTTTCCCGCGCATCGCGGCATCACCAGTGAGTTATACGGCGGTGGGCCAGAGTTGCGCCTCAAGCAGGAAATGCTGCTGGGCATTGGCGGCTGGCGATTGCTCGCGGCGCTAGGCATCCAACCGGATGTCTGCCACTTGAACGAAGGTCATGCGGCCTTTGCGGTGTTGGAGCGCGCCCGCAGTTTCATGCAGGAAAATGCGCAGCCATTTGAAGTGGCGTTGGCCGCCACGCGCGCCGGAAATCTTTTTACCACCCACACGGCCGTGACTGCGGGCTTTGATCGTTTTACGCCGGCGCTCATCGAGCAATACCTTGGACATTACGCCACAGATAAGCTCGGTATCTCGCTCTATGACTTACTGGCTTTGGGCCGCCAAAATCCGAACGACGCTTCGGAAAGTTTCAACATGGCGTATCTGGCCATTCGCGGCAGCGGTGCGGCGAATGGCGTGAGCCGCCTGCACGGTCAAGTGAGCCGGCAATTATTTTCGCCGCTCTTTCCGCACTGGCCGGTGGACGAAGTTCCCATTGGTCACGTCACCAATGGCGTTCATCATCCGACGTGGGATTCCGCCGCCGCCGACGAACTTTGGACCAGAGCCTGCGGCAAAGACCGCTGGCTGGGGATGAAGGAAAATCTGGAACAGCAAGGGATTCGCAGCGTCCCCGACGAAAATCTCTGGCAGTTGCGCACCACTTCCACCGAGTGCCTTGTTGATTATGCGCGCGAGCGTCTGGCCCGGCACTATGCCGCTGCCGGCGCTTCCGCCGAAACCATTGAGGAAGCGAAACATCTTTTTGATCCGAAAATATTAACCATCGGTTTTGCGCGCCGCTTCGCAACTTACAAAAGACCTAATTTGCTGTTGCACGATCCGGAGCGATTGTTGCGCCTGCTGTCCAATCCGCAGCGACCCGTGCAACTTATGATTGCGGGCAAGGCGCATCCGGCGGACAAAGAAGGACAGGCGCTGATTAAAGAGTGGATTCAATTCATTCGCCGACCAGAAGTTCGTCCGCACGCTATTTTTCTCAGCGACTATGATATGCAATTGACCGAGCGCCTGGTGCAAGGTGTGGACGTCTGGCTCAACACACCCCGGCGTCCGTGGGAAGCCTGTGGCACAAGCGGCATGAAGGTGTTGGTGAATGGCGGCTTAAATCTTTCGGAATTGGATGGCTGGTGGGCCGAGGCCTATGTGTCCGATTTAGGCTGGGCGCTGGGCGACGGTCAGGAACATGGCAGCGATCCCGTTTGGGACGCAGCCGAAGCTGAGGCGCTCTATGAAAGACTCGAACGCGAAGTGATTCCTGAATTTTATGCGCGCAACGAAAAAGGCATTCCGATTGTCTGGGTCAAACGAATGCGGGAAAGCATGGCGCGTTTGACTCCGCACTTCGCCGCCGACCGCACCGTGCGCGAATATACCGAACAACACTATCTTCCGGCAGTGATTGCCTGCCAATCACGCGTGGCCAACAAAGGTGCCGCAGCCAAGCAAATAGTGGATTGGCATCATAGCTTGGATCAGAAATGGGCCACACTGCACTTCGGGCAAGTGAAGGTGGAAAGCAAAGGCGACCAACACATATTTGAGATACAAGTTTGTCTCCACGGCCTTGACCCCAAGTCGGTGCGCGTGGAACTCTATGCCGATGGAACCAAAGGCAGTTCTACCGTGCGCCAGGAAATGACCCTGCTTCATCCGCTGGCGGACGAAGCCGGCAGCTATATTTACAGTGCAACGGTGCCTGCCATCCGATCGCCAGCGGACTATACGGCGCGCGTGCTACCGCACTACGAAGGCCTCGCCTTCCCGCTGGAAGATTCGAGAATCGTGTGGCAGCGTTAAATTATTGCAGCATGAAAAAGACTGTTCCTATCACCTGCCTGTTTCTGGATGTCGGCGGTGTCTTGCTTACCAACGGCTGGGATCATCATGCTCGCAAGCGCGCGGCGAAGCACTTCAAGCTCGACTGGGCCGAAATGCAGGAACGGCATGAGCTGAACTTTGAAATCCAAGAAGAGGATAAAATCACCTTCCAGGAATATTTAGACCGGGTGGTCTTCTGGAAAAAACGCCCATTCACGCGGGCCGAGTTTCGTCAGTTCATGTTCGCGCAATCGAAACCTTTCAGTGAGATGATTGAACTGGTTCGCCATCTTAAAGCAAAATACAAATTGAAAATTTTCGTGGTCAGCAACGAGGCGCGTGAAGTGAATGCTTATCGCATTCGCCAATTCAAACTGGACGGTTTTGTAGATGCGTTTATTTCCTCGTGCTTTGTTCACCTCCGCAAGCCCGACGCGGACATCTTTCGGCTGGCGCTCGACATCGCGCAGGTGCCAGCCGGCCAAATTGTTTATATCGAAAACACGCCGCTGTTCGTTCAAGTCGCGGAGAGTTTGGGAATTCGGAGTATTCTCCACACAGATTGCAAGTCCACTGCCGCAAAACTGGCCGCGTTCGGATTACAGCCTGTAGTCATCAATGAAGCCCGGTAATTCAAACATCCTGACGATCAATGGCGGCTCGTCGAGCATCAAGTTCGCGCTGTATGTGGCGGTAAAACCGCTGAAACGCGGGCTGTATGGAACCGTTGATCGCATCGGCTTGAGCGGGACAAATCTGACCTTTCACGAAGGCGGCGGCAAACCACAGGCGAGTCGCGAACTTATTGCCGCCGATCACAAATCAGCCGCAAACTCTCTGCTGGATTGGCTCGAAACCCAACCGGATTTCACTTCGGTCAAAGCCGTTGGCCATCGCGTGGTTCATGGCATGAAACATACCGAGCCGGAAATTGTCACGCCGGAATTGTTGGCCGAACTGCATCGGATCAGTCCTTACGACCCGGATCATTTGCCGCGCGAGATTGAATTGATCGAGGCGTTTCGACTGCGTCATCCGAAGCTGCCGCAGTTGGCGTGCTTTGACACGGCGTTTCACCAAACCATGCCACGCGTGGCCAAGCTTCTGCCGATTCCGCGACGCTTCGACGCCAAGGGAATTCAACGCTACGGATTTCACGGTTTGTCTTATGCCTATTTGATGGAAGAACTCGTGCGCCTCGGCGACCCGGCGGCAACGAAAGGCCGCGTCATCCTCGCGCATCTCGGCAACGGCGCAAGCATGGCTGCCGTGCGCGACGGCAAGAGCATTGATACCAGCATGGGCTTCACGCCGACGGCGGGATTGGTGATGAGCACGCGTTCCGGCGATTTAGACCCCGGCCTCGCGCCGTATCTCGCGCGCACCGAGCAGATGACTACCAGCCAGTTTTACAAAATGGTCAATCACGAATCCGGCTTGCTTGGTATTTCAGAAACGAGTTCCGATATGCGCGACTTGCTCGCGAAAGAAGCTGCGGACGTGCGTGCAGCGGAAGCTGTGGCATTGTTTTGTTATCAAGCGAAAAAGTGGATCGGCGCTTATGCCGCTGCGCTGGGTGGTCTGGACTCGCTGGTTTTCGCCGGTGGCATCGGCGAAAATGCGCAGCCCGTTCGCGCACGGATCTGCGAGGGTTTGACCTTTTTGGGCATAGATCTCGACAAGGCTCGCAATGCCGAAACTGCGCCGGTGATTTCGGCGCCAGCCAGCCGCGTAACGGTTCGCGTCATTCGCACAGATGAAGAACTCATGATCGCCCGCTCAGTTTTACGAACCTGCCCGGCGATGATGGTAGATTGAAAATATTTGCGCCTTTGGCGTTAGAATTTCCCGGCGCGGTCCCGCCATTTTCCACGGTAGGGTTTCACCCCATAGCAAAACCAACCCAACGCGTGCAATCTGAAAACTGGCCGCCGTGCCAACGATAACAAACTTATTTCAACCAAAACAAAATAACAAAAGGCAGATTATGTTAAGCAAAGTCAAAATACTGAACGGATATTCAATCCAAAACACCGACGATGAAACGATTGGCAAGGTCAAAGATATTTATTTTGATGACCGGCGCTGGACCGTCCGCTACCTGGTTGCCAACACAGGGAATTGGCTTTCGGGCCGCAAGGTGTTGCTCTCCCCGTATGCGCTCGTAGCGGTGAATGCCGATCACGATAACATCATTGCCGATCTGACCAAAAAGCAAATCGAGGACAGTCCCTCGCTGGACAGTGACAAACCGGTTTCACAACAATTCGAGTCGGATTACTATGGCTACTATGGCTGGCCGAGTTATTGGTATGGGCCCTACAGTTGGGGATCTTATCCTTACATCGAGCGCGATAGTGTTAAATGGAAACAACACAACCCGGGTGGAAAAGCTTGGGACCACCATCTGCGGAGTTGTCACGAAGTAACGGGCTATAACATCCAGGCCGAAGACGGCGAAATCGGCCATGTCGAGGATTTTATCATTGACGACGAAACGTGGGAGATTCGTTATCTAGTCGTCAACACGAGCAATTGGTGGGCAGGGAAAAAAGTTCTGATTTCGCCACTTTGGATTGAGAGCGTGAGTTGGAGTGAACGTAAAGTCGTGATTGATCTTACCCGACAAGTCATCAAGCGCTCGCCGGTATTCACCGACAAGTCGCTCGTTGACCGTGATTATGAGACCAATCTTTATGGGCATTATAATCGTAAAGGATATTGGGTGGATGAAATGGTGAACAGCTAACAATCTGGTCGATTAATTCAGGACGCGGATAACGTAGTAACATTTCAACCTCGCCCTTCGTGCGAAGGGCGAGGCTTTTATAAACCTTATAGTATGAAAACGAATACTCTTACCCCGGATTTACTAAAAAAAATCAACGCCTACTGGCGGGCGGCAAACTATCTGTCGGTCGGCCAGATTTATTTATATGACAATCCGCTGCTCAAACGGTCGTTGAAACTCTCGGACGTGAAGCCGCTGGTGGTTGGACACTGGGGCACGACGCCGGGCCAGAATTTCATTTACGTGCATTTAAACCGGGTGATTAAGAAGTATGACCTGAATATGTTCTATGTTGCTGGCCCCGGTCACGGCGGTCCGGCAATTGTGGGGAATGTCTATCTCGAAGGCACGTGGAGTGAAGTTTATCCGAATGTCACACAGGATGAAGCCGGGCTGAAAAAGCTATTCACCCAGTTCTCATTTCCCGGCGGGATTTCCAGCCATGTGGCGCCGACCACTCCGGGTTCGATTCATGAAGGTGGTGAACTCGGTTATTCGCTCAGTCATGCGTTTGGCGCGGCATTTGACAATCCTGACCTAATTGTTGCTTGTGTCGTGGGCGACGGCGAAGCGGAAACCGGCCCGCTGGCTACGGCTTGGCAGTCGAACAAATTTCTCGACCCGATCACCGACGGCGCAGTGCTGCCGATTCTGCACCTCAATGGTTTCAAGATCAGCAATCCAACCATTCTGGCGCGCATTGAGCCGGATGAACTGGAACAATTTTTCCGTGGCTGCGGCTGGACGCCTTACTTTGTGGAAGGAGACGAGCCGGAGAAAATGCACGAACTCATGGCGGCCACCATGGAGAAAGCCATTGAGGATATTCGGCGAATTCAAACCAACGCACGCGGCAAAAAAGACACGACGCGTCCCCGCTGGCCGATGATTGTGCTCAAGTCGCCGAAAGGCTGGACCGGGCCAAAGGAAGTTGATGGACTGAAAGTCGAAGGCACGTTCCGCTCGCATCAGGTGCCGTTGCTTGTGGATGCCGATCATCCGGAACATGTCAAGCAGCTCGAAAGCTGGATGAAGAGTTACAAGGCCGAGGAATTATTCGATGCCAATGGCCGCCTCAATCCGGAACTGCAAGAGCTGGCACCCAAGGGAAATAAACGGATGGGTTCCAATCCTCACGCCAATGGCGGACTGCTGTTGCGCGATCTGGTCATGCCGGATTTCCACGACCACGCGGTGACGGTGCCGTCGCCAGGCGCGATTGAAGGTCAGGACACGATGGTGCTGGGCAAATTCCTGCGCGACGTTGAAAAACTGAACCAGAGTAATTTCCGCATCTTCGGTCCTGATGAAACGCTCTCAAATCTTCTCGGCGCGGTCTTTGAGATCACCAATCGCCAGTGGGACGCGCGTGAAGTGAAGAATGATGAGTTCCTCGCCCCTGCTGGGCGCGTGCTGGACTCCATGTTGAGTGAACACCAGTGCGAAGGTTGGTTGGAAGGCTATTTGCTTACCGGACGGCACGGATTGTTCAATAGCTACGAAGCGTTCATTCGCATTGTTGATTCCATGTTTAGTCAACACGCCAAATGGTTGAAGGTAACTTCTGAGCTGCCTTGGCGTCGAAAGATAGCGTCGTTAAATTACCTGCTCGCCTCGCATGTCTGGCAGCAAGATCATAATGGTTTTACGCATCAAGATCCCGGCTTCCTTGACCATGTCATCAACAAAAAGGCGGACATCGTGCGCGTTTATTTGCCCGCCGATGCTAACTGTCTGCTGTCCATCTTTGATCATTGCTTGCGCAGCCGGCATTATGTCAATGTCGTGGTTGCGGGCAAACACCCGCTCCCACAATGGCTGACCATGGACGCCGCCGTGGGGCATTGCACGCAGGGCATCGGCATCTGGCAATGGGCCAGTAACGATCAAGGCTCCGAGCCGGACGTGGTGATGGCCTGCTGTGGTGACACGCCTACACTTGAGACTATGGCCGCCGTTTCCATCTTACGCGCATATCTGCCGGAGTTGAAGGTTCGGGTGATCAACATAGTTGACCTGATGAAGCTCCAGCCGGCGAGCGAACATCCCCACGGATTGAGCGAAACTGATTACGATTCACTTTTCACCAAGGACAAGCATATCATTTTCAACTTCCATGGTTATCCATGGCTGGTTCACAAGCTGACTTATCGCCGGACCAATCGCAATCTCCACGTCCGTGGTTACAAGGAAGAAGGCACGATTACGACGCCGTTTGACATGCGCGTGCAGAATGAAATTGACCGTTTTCATCTGGTGAAAGACGTCGTGGATCGCGTGCCGCATTTAGGTTCCAAAGGCGACTACCTCAAACAGCAGATGAAGGACAAGCTTATTGAGCACAAGCATTATGTTGACAAGCATGGTCAGGATCTACCGGAGATACGCAACTGGAAATGGGGTGCGACGGCTGCCGGCAAATCTTCGGCTAAAATTGCGGCCGATGACCATAAAGCGGTTCCCGAATTGAATCGAATCAAAGGTCTCAAAAATGCCGATTCACATAAATGAATGTGACGGCGGGATCCTAATTCACCGGGCTATAAGCATTTTATGCCGTAGTTTGAACTCAGACAAAAGCTCCTATGAATGAATTGAAGCATGAACAAAAGTCAAACGGGGATCCGAATGGTGGCCCGATTCATCAGGGGCATCCGTCTTATTGGCGACGGGCTCATCGGGATTGGCGCCTGTGGTTTTGCGTGATCGTGATGCTGTTTGCTATGATCGTCTATTTGATGACTGGTGACTTACGCTGGCCTTTCCATGGTCATCCGCAGCCGATGGTGCCAATTGCCGGCTGAAAATATTGGGCGAGGCGCAAATTACCGACATGAATACGCAATTATTAATTGATACCGCAAGAAAACTGGTCGCCGACAACAAAGGATTGCTGGCGATGGATGAAAGCAATCCCACCTGCGACAAGCGATTCGCGAAGCTGAACATCCCGCAAACATTGGAAGCCCGACGCGCGTATCGGGAATTGATTGTGACGACGCCCGGCCTTGGCGAGTGCATTAGTGGGGCAATTCTTTACGACGAAACAATTCGACAGCAGAAGAAGGACGGCACTCCGTTTCTCAAAGTTCTAACCGATGCGGGAATCATTCCCGGCATCAAAGTGGATGCCGGCGCCAAGGACCTGGCCGCTCATCCTGGCGAAAAAATCACCGAAGGGCTGGACGGATTGCGCGACCGGCTGGCGGAATATTTTCAGATGGGGGCGCGGTTCGCCAAGTGGCGCGCGGTGCTCACCATCGGTGATGACATTCCCAGCCGGAGTTGCATTGAGGCCAACGCGCATGCCCTGGCACGCTATGCTGCGCTGTGCCAGGAAGCCGGCATGGTTCCCATCGTCGAACCCGAAGTGCTCATGGATGGTGATCATACTTTGGAGGTCTGCCGCAAAGTGACGGAAGAAGTCCTGCGAAATGTTTTCATTCAGCTCAATTGCCAGCGCGTGATGTTGGAAGGCATGATTCTCAAACCCAACATGGTGTTGCCGGGATTGACTTGTCCCCCGCGTCAAGAAGTCAAAGAAGTGGGCATCGGTGAACAGCAGTATCAGGTGCGATTGACCGACCGTCAACCGGATGAAGAACAAGATATTGATGAGGTGGCCGACATCACGGTGAAGACTCTGTGGCGAACCGTTCCGGCTGCGGTTCCGGGGATTGCTTTTCTATCCGGCGGCCAATCCGCCGAACTGGCCTCGGCCCGGCTGAATTTGATGAACTTACGTTTCAAGTCGCAACTGCCGTGGGCGGTGTCATTTTCGTTTGCCCGCGCCATCCAGCAGCCAGCTTTGGAAATCTGGCGCGGCCTGGAGGCCAACGTAAAAGCGGCACAGCAAGCGCTGCTTCATCGCGCCAGATGTAACCGTGCTGCGCGCCGGGGCGAATACACTGCCGCGATGGAAAAGAAATGAGCGTGACCGCTATAGCCAATCTCGGTGCGGTCGCCTCGGTGCGCGGCAGCGTCGTGGATGTGCGGTTCGACGGGCCGTTGCCGCCGATCTATTCGGTGCTGCGCGCGGGGACGGAAAATTAAATTGTCATCGAGGTGCTGGCGCAGAGCGATGCGCATCATGTTCGCGGGATTGCGCTGACGCCCACGCAGGCGCTGGCGCGCGGCATGATGGTCACGGACACGGGCGGTCCATTGAAAGCACCGGTGGGCAAAGCCATTCTCTCGCGGATGTTCGACATTTTCGGCAATGTCATAGAAGTCGTTGATTTAGATGGTGCCGGCGGAGGGGGTCGAACCCACACATCCTCACGGATACCAGATTTTGAGTCTGGCGCGTCTGCCAATTCCGCCACACCGGCAACCTAATTTACAACAACTTGCGATCGTTTTTCGATGCGAACTTGGCATTTGCTTCAATGTTGCCGCATGAAACGCAGGGCAACGCTGGGCAATTAAACTGACTCAAGTTCAAGCTTGCGCCGCTATAAATACACCAAGGTCCTAGACAACCGCAAGCACGCAATTCGCGGCCTATGGCGACGCAATGGCAAGTTCCTGGTCCGGATCACCGTCGAGGACGACGCCGGGGGCAAGAAAGTCAAATGGGTGCCACTGGAACCCGGCACAATCGCCGCCGCGCAGGAGGAATTTCGGACGCTGCTGATGGAACGGGGCGAGGATCGCCTGCGCCATATCGGGTGGTGTCCGAAATTTGCCAAATATCTCGCACAGACTTACGATCCGCGGCTGGCTACTTCAGGCAAAAAGCCGGACACGCTGGTGACAGAGTGCGGTCACCTGAAACAATGGTGTAAGTCCGTCGCAAACGATTTCATCTGCCGTTTGCCGGCAGCCTTCCAGGCCACGCGGTAATAATTCTGCTCCTCGCAAGGTTTACAAATCCGGGCGAAAACTTTGTTCCTGTGTTTGACTTTGACCGGCCATTTGCGCATGTCCGGTTCCGCGTCGTTGGCAGTATTTTGTGTCAGAAATGTGTCTGAAATTAAAAAAGAGTCAATTTCCCTCAGCGAAGATGGTGCGCGGTGGAGGTTTCGAACCTCCGACCCCTACCGTGTCAAGGTAATGCTCTACCACTGAGCTAACCGCGCAACCAGTAAATATATGGCCTTTTAATTGGATTTCCGAACCGCTTGGACCCCATACGGCCGCTTAGCACTCCGAAAAGCTGACACTTGCTACCCTGAGTTGTCACACTCGCCGTCAAAAACATTACCGAAACAACCACCGAGAACGGTGCCGAAACCGATCGGTCGTGTTCTACCGACAATCAGACCCGGAACAGCGTCCGCCGTGATGGCGATCGAAGCCGGGCTTGTTTCACAACTCAAACCGCACCCAAATAAGCCACATTTATGACGGGCAGAAAGATAAAGGGAATCGATCAGCGTGGCAACATTTTTTGGTTAACGCACGGTTCGGGCAAGCATCGGCTTCAAGAATCGCAGAAAACAACGGATAGCGCCGACGCCGTCGCCAAGGCCAAAGAAATCCTGAATCAACCCCTGCTTAACGCCGCAATGGTTTCAAGCCCGACTTGGACGACTACGCTGACGACCAAACGAAAAACGGTGTTGGGATAAAAAACAGTCGGAAATCGAAATGTTTAGTGCTTTGATGTTTGGTGAGGATCTGAATTGGACCCCGCAGCCGACGCTGTTCATAAGTAACGTGGATTGTTTTGACATCAAATGCCTATTTAATAAATTACCAGACATGATTCAGAAAGCCTACCACGGCCCACGTGCCATTCTGGTGTCATTGGTTATTTTGGTCGTGTCGAATGCGAGTTGGTGCCAGGCCACCACGCTGACCTTTAGCAATTATGTGGCCTTCGCCACGGGTTCGCACCCTGAGGCGGTCGCCATTGCCGACCTCAACGACGACGGGCGCAAGGACGTGGTGATGACGACTTCGGCCTACGGCAACAGCACCAATGACAACAGCATCTTGATTTTTTTCCAGAATGCCGCCGGAAAATTGAATCCACCCGTCCGTTACGCCGCCGGAGCGGCGGCCGTGTCGGTGGCGGTCGCCGACCTGAACGGGGACGGACGCAATGATATTGCCGTCGGCAAGACCACCTCGGGCATCCGCGTCTTTTGGCAGGATGCCCAGGGCGGCTTCACCAATTTCACGGATTATGCCACAGCCAACGCCTATTCGATCTGTGCCGGTGACTTCAACAATGACGGCCGCACCGACCTCGCCTGCGTTGGCCGGGCCTCCTCGGAAGTGGATACCTTAATGCAAAACACCAACGGCACGCTGGCTTTTGGACCTCATTACACGGCAAGTTATGCGGGGAACAACCAGATTCTGGCCGCCGATGTCAACCAGGATGGCTTGACTGACCTGGTCGTGATGAGCGGGCAAGTTTATAGTGTGCCCAATGTTTCCATATTGCTTCAGACCAATGGCGGATTCGCTCCGGCAACGACGTGCAATCTCGGCGACAATCGGCTGACTACGGGCATCGGGGTAGCCGACCTGAACGGCGATAACCGCAATGACATCATCGTCTGTTACGGCGGCAACCGTCCGACCTCAAAGCTTTCGGTCTTTAACCAGTTGCCCACCGGACAATATTCGTTGAGCACGACAAACGATTCCTATGACAACCCCCAATCGCTGATGGTCGCCGACCTGGACATGGACGGAAACCCGGATGTGATTCTGCTGCATGGCGGTTGGAATGCGGCAGGCGTTTACCGCCAAACCTCTCCCGGGACGCTACTGACGGAGCAGCTATTAAACCTGCCTTATGCCTCCAGTTACAACCGGCAAGGGCTGGCCGTTGGTGACATCAATGGCGATGGCAGGCCGGATGTGGTTCTTGCTGATTACAACAACGGGCTGGTCGTTCTCTACAATACCACGCCTGCTCCGCCGGTGCGGATCGCGCGCATGAGCGTGCTGCCGGGCGGAAAAATTGTGCTTGGTTCGCCCTATTGCGGCGCCCATGGCTCATCCGTCGTTCAACGGAGCACCACACTCACTGATTGGACCCCGGTTGGAACCATTTCAGACAGCACCTGGACCGATACGAATTCAACTTTACGCCAAGCTTTTTACCGCCTCGCTCCGCAATAGCCGTTGAGCAGACCATCCGGCGGTTGATTTATTTTGCCGACTGAAACGGATTTTTCTTTTGCGCCAACCGGGCGCGCCGTTGAAACTAGGGACTGACGAACAAATAAATTCCGCCGATGACCGGGTGTATTCCGACCGATTCTTTTCATCCCGCTCCATGAATATAGTCGGGGATTCGCAGGATTACTCCGGCGAGCCGGGCTAAAAAATGTTTACCCACCCCGCGTTCAATTGTATTTTAATCAGGCGAAGCGAGTTTTGTGGTTTCGAGGCCGAAAACCTCGCAATTCTGGCGACCCAATGTTAATTAGTGATCCCACGGCCAAAAGAACCATGAAAACCAGACTGCATTCCATGTTTATTGGACTGGCCATATTGGCCGGCGTTCGTTCAACTCTGGCGCAAAACCCGGTCATCAGCTCCTTCAGCCAAAACGGGATGTTGGTCTGCACCAATTTGCAGCCAGGCACCGAGGCGACGGTGCAACGGGCCATTAAAGTTAAGCCGGTCTTGTGCGCTTGGCCAAAGCCGCATCTTTTCCAACTGGCGCAGTGAAACGGCAGTGAAAACCATGAAGACCACCAAGCATTCGTGCACGGCGCTGTTTTTAACCGCACAGTTTTCCTGGTTGCTTTGTGCTTTCACGGTCGAACTCTTTGGTTTAAGTGGCTGCCCCCTTCAGGCCAAACTAATCAATGTTGATTTCAATCAAAACAACGGAGTTAGCTGGGGCGGCGGCGGCCCCAATCCAGGACCAACCATGGCTGGGGCGGCGGTGCTTGGCACAGTGGGCGACCAGTGGAACGGAATAGCGGTCAATAGCGGTAGCGGTATTTCTCTAAACTATGCGGATGGCAGCGCCTCGCCGGTCAAATTGACATTCACCTCGGCTGGAGGATACGACGTGAATAGTTATGGCGGCTCAACTCCTTTCGCCGGCACTTCCTACGCGGCGCTGATGGAGGACTATCTCTATACTGCTGGCGTCGGCCAAACTATTGCGCTTTCCGGACTCGCGGCCAACTCTGCCTACAATTTGGTTTTATATAGCGCGGCGAATAATGGGGCGACTGCGGCTGGACGCATAACGTATTTTACGGTCAATGGCCTGAGCGAAAGCAGTGTCTGGGACGCTGCGAGCAGCACGCTGATTGCAGGCGTGGATTATGTGGAGTTTCCCTCAGCCTTGTCCGATGGTTATGGGAATTTGATTATCACTTATTCCGGAAATGGCAGCGTGGAAGGTGATGTTGACGGGTTTCAACTTCAAGCTGCCCCATTGAAAATTAGCGGTTCATCCTATGGCTTAAACGTATTCGTTTCCTTTTTTACTCAGTCCGGATTGAGTTATCAGGTGCTTTTCAAAACCAATTTGACGGATGTGAGTTGGACAGTCCTTGGAGGCATTATCGTCGGCAATAATGCCATTTATTCTGCCACCGATTCGGCCAGCGGAAGCCACCGTTTTTACCGATTGCAAACATCAAGCAATGCCGCTTCTACTTTAAGCCTGCTGCATACCAGCGGCACCAATATTGTCAACGCCAGCGGTATCATCACCCCGTTGAAAGGCCTTAATTTAGGCGGATGGTTCATCATGGAGAAATGGATGTGTCCGCTGGACAGTGGCAGTCTTCCGGACACTTACAGCGCCATTACAAATCTTGACAGCCGTTTTGGCGTCGCCACCGAACAAGCACTCATCCATGCCTATCAGACCAATTGGATTACGACCGCTGACCTCGACAACATCGCTAACGCCGGCTGCAATTGCGTGCGAATGCCAGTTTGGTGGGGCAATTTTTATTCCATCACCAATACCGCCAGTTCCGGCTGGCGTTCAGATGCATTCGCAGTCCTTGACTGGCTGGTCACCAATTGCACATCGCGTGGCATCTATGTAATTATTGACCTGCACGGTGTAGTTGGTGGCCAAAGCGCCTCCGATTCCACGGGATGGGCAAATCAAAATCAATACTGGACCAGTAACATTGATCGCAGCCAAACCGCCTATATGTGGGCACAAATTGCCGCCCATTATAATGGCAACAGCACCGTGGCCGGATACGATTTGATCAACGAACCGTCTGGAACCTCAAGCGTTGCCGATGTCTGGTCAGCTTATACCAACCTTTACACCACTATTCGCGCCGTGGATGCCAGCCATATCATTATCATGGAAGGAACCTTTGGAAACTGGAACTGGAACATGTTGCCCAACCCTTCAGTGTATGGCTGGACCAACATTGTTTATCAAATGCATGAATACCAGTGGGGAGCCACTAATGCCGCCACAATCGAAGCGGGTGCGGATAAGCAAGTGGCGGATTTTCAAGC
This sequence comes from uncultured Verrucomicrobia subdivision 3 bacterium, assembly GCA_903944085.1. Lineage (GTDB taxonomy): Bacteria > Verrucomicrobiota > Verrucomicrobiia > Limisphaerales > UBA11358 > UBA11358. Next base: position 32,972 of record CAJAQO010000307.1, on the reverse strand, counting down.
TCATTTGGCCTGGCAGGTCCCCGATTATGTCGGCGAATGGAATGATTTGGGCTATGGCGCGGCGTGTTATGACTATTCCATTAATGTCTTTAACAAAGCCGGTGTCAGTTGGTCCCTGTGGGCTTACAAGGCAGCGCATGGCTTGGTTTCAGACGGCTGGGGCTGGTATGATCCAACTTACTGGCCGACGCCCCCAAATCTTAAGACCGATGCAGCTGCCACCATCGCCAATGACTGGCAAAAATGGAAGACCACCACATCGTTTGGTGTAAATGCGTCGGTCGGTCTATAAGTTGTATCGAACAACTTAGTGAAAGTCAAATTCTCGACGCCAAACACGGCAGAGTTGATGTTGATGGTCAGTTTGTCGAGCATGATTTGCCCGCCGGTTCCTTTCAACAAAAACCGACCGCCGGCATCAGCACCCAAAGAACCGCCGGCAAAGGTGTAAGCCGTCGGATTCGCCGGCGAACCCAGCAGGAAATGGATCGTGAAATAACGGTTGCCGCTGCTCGGAGCCGCGCTGTTGTTCCAATGCCCTGCGGAATTAAAACTGGATGTGCCGCCTAAGTCCGAGGGGTTCAGGGAAACAATCGCCGCCAGGGAAAAACCCGCGCCAAAAACATAAACCAGCCCGGCATCCACAATTTTATTGAGTGAAATCAGAGGACGGAATCTGCTTCGACCTCTCATACACATGCGTGGTGCCGGTTCCAAACCGGCAGCCCGCCCCGCACGACTGCGGCACCCATGACCACAGCTGTTTTCAAATCATCCAACATCAACCTTGGGATAAACCATCCGGTAGAACACTGATCCATTTTCCGGGCTAATCGTGATATTGGTCGAGACCGCAGTGTCGGAGCCAGGAATCGTCAACCAGTTTGTGCCAAACTCCGCAGACAACGAGTTGGTCGGCACCTGCAAATGCCAGCCGAGATGATCCACCGGCCACGACAGTGTGAGCGTGCTGCCCGAAACCGTGGTGGTTATATTCGTGCCATTGGTGTTGACCGTCACCGTGGAAGCCCCAGCGCTGGTGCCATTCAAAGCAAGTTGGTTCGTCCAATCCAAACCGGAACTCGGCAGCGGCGGCAGGCTCGTAATGTTGAACGAGCCACTGACTGGTGTGCTGAAGAGCATGAAAGTGTCGCCGGCGGCCAGATGGGTCGAACCGATGTTGTTTACGGCCAAAGTCGCTCCCGCATTGACGACGACAGCCGGCGCATTCAGACGGCCGCTGTTGGTTGCAGCGGCCCGGTCAATTTTAATCAACACTGAGCCGGCCACCGTGAGTCGCCTTGGTATCCCAAGGCTTTCGCTGCCGTTTGCCATCAAGAAATGAGTTGCTTGATTTTAACAACGTATTCCCACGCAAAAAAAACAGAAAAATGTTTTCACCTACATTTTGGCTGGATGTGAAGGGCATGCGTCACCGGCATGCACGCGAAGGCGATGGCATCGGCCAATGTTTGACGAGCCTTTTCAGTCAGGGCAGCGGTGGCTTCGGTGTCAGCGTTGCTTTCGGGGCCGTGGAACAGTTTCTTGATCTGCCGGGTTTCGTAAGCGGCATCCATTTTGGCAAACGCGGGGGAAAAAGAAGTCGTCACGCGCGAAGCCGTGAAGCAAACTTCCGCAGAATCGAGATAGCGGCGGCGTTTTCGGGTGACAAAGATGGATTTGCAGAATAGAGCGCAACCGAACAACGAATTGATTCAACCAGGTCGTTCGCCGATGAAGATTGAAACCAGACGTGAGTGTCCCCACATCAAAACCAGTGCACCCGATTGCGGTGCGCGACTTGGTCGAGTTTGTCCTGCGGCAGGGCGATCTCGGCGGCGCGCGTGAGTTTGTCGGCTCCGACTGGGCTCTCGCTGGCATTCGCGGCCACCAGAAAATCCAACGTTCGCGCCCGACGGGTTATCTGACCGAGTTGCCCGTTGAATACCGTGTGGAAACGGATGAATTTACGCTGCACATCCGGGGACGCATTGACGGTTTGCTCATCACCTCCAACCAAGTGTTGCTGGAGGAAATCAAAACCGTCCAGGGAACGTGGAATCGTGAAGCCGATCCGCTTCATTGGGCACAGGCAAAGTTCTATGCCTTCATGCACGCGCAGGAAAGCGGCTTGAAAGAGATCATCCTTCAACTCGTTTATCTGGAACTACCGACTGGCAAAGTAACCGAGTTTCGCCAGACCATTTCCGTCGCCGAACTGTCAGATTTCTTTGCCACGACCACCGCCGTGTATGTTGATTGGCTGCGTGAATGTCATCACTGGTGCGTCGCCCGCAACGCCTCCATCGCCATGCTGGCGTTTCCCTTCCCAACGTATCGCCCGGGCCAGCGTGAACTGGCGGTCGCCGCTTATCGCGTGCTGGCCAATGGCGGACGATTGTTTCTCGCCGCGCCCACCGGCATTGGTAAAACCATTTCGGTGCTGTTCCCGGCCGTCAAAGCACTGGGCGAGGGAAAGCTGGAACGTGTCTTTTACCTGACGGCGCGCACGGTCGGACGCGCCATCGCGGAAAAAGCGCTGGCAGACTTGCGCCGGGGCGGATTGAAATTGCGCGCGGTGACGCTCACCGCGAAGGAAAAGGTGTGCGTTCGCGAAGGCCATCCTTGCGATCCGCTGACGTGCCCGCTCGCGCTGGGCTATTACGACCGAATAAAACCGGCGATTCACGAAGCTTTGGCGCAGGAAGAAATCACGCGCTCCGTGCTCGAAGCGGTGGGCCAGAAGCATCAGGTCTGTCCGTTCGAACTTTCGCTCGACGTCTCCGTGTGGGCCGACGCCATCGTCTGCGATTACAATTATGTTTTTGATCCGCAGGTTTATTTGCGCCGGCACTTTGAAGAGGACGGTGGAGCGTATGCTTTCCTAGTGGACGAAGCACACAACCTTGTGGACCGGGCGCGCGAAATGTTTTCCGCCGATCTGGATGGCCGGGAGATTCTCGAAGTAAAGCGCGCCATCAAACAGGCCGCGCCACGTTGCGCCAAGGCGTTGACTCAACTGCGCACGGCGATGCGGAAACTGGGTAACGCGATTGAGCCGCACGAAGAATCGTTTGAACTCTCCGACACAGCCGTCGAACTCAATTTGTTTCCGGCGAAGGCCGCAACGATCCAGCGTGAAGAAAACGGTGCCAGCACCAGCCCCGAATTTCCCGACAGTTTAATTGAGCCGCTGGAAGCGGCACTCGGCGAGGCCGAGAACTGGCTGGTAAAAAACCAACCGACAGAGTTTCGCGAAGCCTTGCTCGCGCTCTATTTTCGGATGCATTCATTCCGGCGCACGGCTGAGCTTTATGACGAGCGCTTCGTCACCATCATTGAAAGCGCTCCCGAGGTGAAGGTGCGACAATTTTGTCTGGATCCTTCCTTGTTGCTCCGTAAGGCGCTGGCCCGTGGCAAAGCGGCTATCTTCTTCTCCGCGACTCTTACGCCGATGGATTACTATCGAACCCTTTTGGGCGGTGAATCGGAAGATCCCGTGCTGCAACTGGCCTCGCCTTTTCCATCCGAAAATCTCGCGGTGCTGATTCAGGATCGCATCCAAACCCATTTCAAGGGCCGGGCGGAATCGCTTGGAGCCGTGGTGGAGGCGGTCGGGACTTTGGTGAATGGCCGCGCCGGCAACTATCTGGTTTATTTTCCGTCGTATCAATATCTCAACGACACGCTCCAGGTGTTTCAGATTCGCCAACCGTCGGTTCCGGTTCTCGTTCAACGGCCCGGCATGACCGAACCCGAGCGCGACGCGTTTCTCGCCGCCTTTTCAGTTGAACATGGCGAAACACTTGTCGGCTTTGCCGTGCTGGGCGGGATTTTTGGCGAAGGGATTGATCTGGTCGGCGAACGGCTGATCGGCGCGGTCATCGTCGGGGTGGGCCTGCCGCAGTTGTGCGTCGAACGAAATCTGATCCGCGACTATTTCCAGCGGCGCAACGCCGCCGGCTTTGATTACGCTTACACGTTTCCCGGCATGAACCGCGTGTTGCAAGCCGTGGGCCGGGTCATCCGGTCAGACACCGATCGCGGTGTCGTGCTGCTGATTGACGCGCGTTTCGGCGAGGCGCGTTATCGGCGGTTATTTCCTGGCTGGTGGAAATATCTGCGGGTTCGGCACGCTGCCGCAATCAGAAATGCCGTCGCCGGTTTTTGGGATTTATAACGCAGAAGCCTCAACCACGCGGGACTTGCGTGCGCGTCACAAATCGCCGACGCCGTTCACAGTGATTCGCTTGAAACCCTTCGGTGGTTTCAAAATCACGATTACAAAATTGCATCCCGACATCGCTGAAACGGCGACCACGCAGGTAAGTGTGCGGCAACCGCGAGTATTGAAACATGTGCGGAACGAGAAATCGTCCGCTCCGGTTGGTGGTCAACCTGAGTTATTGAAGGGTGCAGAGAAAACCTCAACGAGCAACCGGCCGCCAAGTTTTGGTCGGCGCTGGCAACGTGTCGTTTATCGCCGCGGCGACAAATGAAGTGTGGTTCATGGTGGCAATCAATGTGTTAGTTTTTCGGATAAAGCCTGGAGCCGCCGCAGCGTTTCCAAACAACTGCGCGTGACGTGATACGGGCCTTTCCATTCGCTGACTTTGGGCAATTGCTGATCCGGCTGGCCGTCTGGGTTGACCCGCCAGAACCATTCGCCGTGGACGCGGTCCACGAGATTTTGTTGGCTGAAATGCCAGACACGTCGCGCGGCGGCCACGAACTTTTTGTCGCCGGAAAGCTTATACGCATTTAAAAACCCAACCAACGCCTCGGCCTGCGGCCAGCACTCGCGGCCGGCGTCAATGATCTGTCCCGCGCGGCCTTCGTAAAACAAGCCCCCATCCACGCTCAAGCCTTCTTTGAAAACCGTTTCGGCCATCGGCAAAGAAACATTGCGAACTCGCGCCAACACTTCGGCAGCGCCCAGTTCCTCCGCCGCCTCGCACAGCAGCCAACTCGCCTCGATATCGTGGCCGAAGGTGTAAGTGTCCGAGCGCACGTGCCATTGCTCGTCAAAAAAATGGTGCAGATGCCGCGTGCGCGCGTCGAGAATGCGCGTGAGAAAAATATCAATCAACTCGCGCAGCCGCGTCGCCACGCGCGGTTCGCGCCAGATGCGGTGCAGATTCGTGTAGGCTTCGAGAACGTGCAGCTGATTGTTCATGGACTTCTTCTCGTTCATGTCCTTTTCGCTCAACCGCGCGTCTGCGCCGGCTGGCGACCAGTCGCGCTGGCAAACCTCGAGATAGCCGCCAAATTTTTCATCGTGCGCGTGGCGCTCGATCAATTCAAACAGCTCCTTCGACCGCGCCAGCGCCGCCGGATGGCCAAACGCCCGATAAAATTCCGTCAGCGCATAAATATAAAACGCCTGGCCGTAAACCTTTTTTGAATTGTCCATCACGTTGCCCGCGTCGTTCAATCGCCAGAAGGCGCCGCCGTGCTGGGCATCCCAAAATTTGTTCATCACGAACTCAAACGCGCGCTCGGCCATCGCGGCAAAAACTGGTTCCGGGCGGACACGGTGGACGGCGGAAAACGCCCATAAAATGCGCGCGTTCACGATGAGCCCTTTCGGCTGCGAGCGGTCCGGTTTCAGGTCGTTGGCGAGCCACGCCATCCAGCCGCCGTTTTCGCGGTCGAGCGCCGGGCCGCACCAGAATGGCAGATAATGCCCGAACAAATGTTCGCGGACTGCGGCGGAAAACTCTTCCAGTTCGGCGGGGGCGATCATTGGGTCAAAGCCGGATGTGAAATTTCGACGCGCCCAATCTGGGTTTCGCCGGTGAGTTCAATTTTCAGAAAATTGCCGCCGCTGATTTTTTCCGCGTGAAATAAAACGGGTTGCCAGTATCCGTATTCACCCGCGCCGTGAAAAAAGTTTTCCGATCGCGCGGCGACCGGTTGAAAGTTCTGGCCGTCAGCGGAAATGAAAAATTTCAGGCCACTAAATTCCTTAGGAAAAAAAGTGAACACGCGGAAATTTTGCACCGGGTTTGGCAACTGGTAAATCAAAACGTCGCCCGCGCTGCCGGCGGCGCGATGGGCGTCTTCCTTGACGGCGCGGCAGTCGTGCGTGGCAATTTTCCAATTGCCGCTCTGCGAATGGATTTTGGAAAAATCCGCCAGCTCGTCCACCAGCGTCGCGTTTTTTACTTTCACCGGCCCGACCAGATTGGACGGCGCGGAAACGCCGGCCTCATTTTTGGCGCGGACGCGATAAAACCATTTGCCTGCCGGCACCGCTTCGTCGGCAAACTGCGGGCGGTATTGCGTGAACGCTTCGTCAACATTGGTCGCAATGATCTGCCAATCGCCGGTTATATTTTTTGCGCGTTCGACTTGGTAACTGTTCGCGCCCACGGAACCCTGCCATGAAATCGCCGCGGCATCGGCAAGCGGGAACAGTTTTGGTGGCGCGGGAATGTGCAACAGCGGCACGGTCAGTCCGCGAATGGAAAAAGCATTCGAGCGGACCAGCGCCATCAAATTCATTTCGTCATAGTCATTGCCGAGGGCGGAAGCCGGCCAGTGAAAGGCTTTGTAAAGATTGCCGCCAAGGCCGGGTTCGCTGTGCCAGTAAAAGCCGCCGTCGCGGTCGCGGAAACGCAGGCTCCACAGCAGCCCGCCGGCACAACTGGTTTCCTGGATCGCCTGCAAAGCGTCCGCCATTTGCGCCGTGCTGACGAAACCAAATTCGCCCACGACGTAAGGTTTTTTGCCTTTCGCCATGGCCGCATTGGCGCGGATGAGTTCGGCAAACGATTTATTATTGCCGGGATAATGGTGCGTGGTGACGATGTCCACGGCGGGAATCGCCAGCGATTCGGGGCGCAACTCGGACGCGCCGTAGCCGTCCATCACGAGATGATTGGTGTCGAGCGATTTGATGTAATTGGCGATTTCGCGGGTCCATTCAGCGGGTGAGGAAATTTCGTTGCCCGTTTCCCAGCACAAAATCGCCTTGTCATCGCCATAGCGCACGCCGGTGACGGTGTTCGTGCGCGTCACAATAAAATGGATCGTCTGCTCGAAATCGGCGATGAGCTGCGGGTCGGTCCAAAAATCGTCCTTGGATTTGCCGCGCCAGCCGGCGTATTCGGCGCGACCGCCCTGCCAAACCCAATTGTCCACGAGCGGAAGGATGAGGCGGACGCCGGTGCGATTCGCGGCCGCGAGCACTTCGTCGAGCGTGCGAAACGCCGCTTCATTAAATTTCCCCGCCGCGAGGACGTGGCGTGGCGTGCCGGGTAGATCGTTGGTCTTTGCGACCGTGATGACGTAGCTGCGCGTGACGGTGCCGCCCAGTTGCTGCAAGGTTTTCAGCGCATCGTTTATTTCAAATTGATCCGGCAGCCGCCACGGATTTTGCTCCGCAAACGGCACATTGTCCTCGACCACGAGCAAGTTTGGAATGTCGAAGGAGATGAAACGAAATTCTTTTTCGCCGTCAAACAATTTGCCATCGCGCGCGGTGATGAAATTTGAAAGGGTGGAATCTGCGGCGCTCGCCGCGCTGGCCACCGCCAGAACTACAAACGAAAGCGCAGCAAAGACGTTGAGTTTTAAGTTCACGAGAATTTGGATTTTCAGGAAGCGGTTGGCGCGGGGTTCGCGGTCCGCAGCGCGGCAAGTTCGGTTTCGATGTTGTTCAGAAATTTTTCCTTCAGCGGATAGATCAGCATGAACAAGCCCGACACCAGCGCACCGATCGCGGGATAAATGCTCACCATCATGCGAATGCCCGTCTGCGTGCTGCCGTTTTGCACCACGTTGGCTTGAAAGCCGTAGAAGCCCAGCAGCCAGCCGGCGAACGCGCCACCGAGCGTCCAGCCGAATTTTTGCGACATCGAGGACGCGGAAAACACGAGGCCGGTCGCGCGCCGGCCAGTTTTCCATTCCGAATAATCCGCCGCGTCCGCATACATGGACCAGAGCAGCGGGAAGACAAAACCCGCGCAGACACTGATCAAACATTGCAGAATCATGACGACGCTCACGGATTCGGGTGCCACGCCATAAACCAGGAAACTGAAAACGGACGCGCCCAGCATCGCCACGAAGAAAGTGTTTTTCTTGCCGATCCGGTCGGAAATCGGTTTGGCCAAAATCACGCCGAGGATGTTGGCCGCCTGGCCGAGCACGAAATACAGGCTGCTCCAGCCCATCGTGAAATTGAGCGATGGCAGGGAAAACGCGGCGTCTGTGCGCAGGTAGTATTTGAAATAATACATCGCCGCGCCGTCGCGGATGGAGTTGAAAAAAATCGTCGCGATGCCCGCGCCGAGCAAAACAAACCACGGCCGGTTTTTCCACAGGTCGGCTAGATCGTGCTTCAACGAAGTTTGCTGCGTGACGGGCTTGATGCGCTCGCGCGTCCACGCAAACGTGAGCCAGAATAAAATCGCGGCGATGACGGCGAACACGGCGGCGGCGCATTGCCAGCCGCGCTGCAAATTCGGCGTGCCACCGCCCATTTTGCTGAACGCGCCGGCCAGCGGTTCGGCGGCGGCCAGCACGACGAGGCTGCCGGCAAAGGCAAAAATAAAACGAAACGTCGCCAGCGTGGTGCGCTCCTTGCCGTCCGCCGTCATCACGCCCAGCAGCGAGGCGTAAGGCACGTTGATAAGCGAATAAATCATCATCATCAGTGAATAAGTAACGTAGGCGTAAATCAATTTTCCGCCCGCGCCAAACGACGGCGTGGTGAAGGTGAAAACGCCGATGACAGCGAAGGGAATGGCCATCCAGAGCAGATACGGACGAAATTTTCCCCAACGGGTTTCCGTGCGGTCGCCGAGCACGCCGACGAACGGGTCAAAGGCCGCGTCCCAGATGCGCGTGACGAGAAACATCGTGCCCACTGCCGCCGCCGTGAGGCCGAAGATGTCCGTGTAAAAGAACATCAGATACATCGAGAACAGTTTCCAGAACATGGACGACGCGGCGTCCCCGAAACCGTAGCCGATTTTTTCGCGCAGGTGGAGTTTCATGGAATGGCGGCAGGGTGCGGGCACGGCGGCGGAATTTCGAGGCAAATCTCCGTAACGAATTTTGATGACAGGCCAGCGCGGCGGCGGGGATTATTTGCGGAGCGCCGACCGCGCTTTTTTGTCGAAGCGGAACGGTTCATTGGTTAAACTGAAGCCATCATGTATTCACCCGCTGCCACTCGTTACGATGCGCCCAGTTTTTACCGCCGCTGTGGTCGTTCCGGCGTCCGGCTCCCGCTGATTTCGTTGGGGCTGTGGCACAATTTCGGCGCGCAGGACGATTACGCAAACGCCCGCGCCATCGCATGCCGCGCCTTTGATCTGGGCGTGACGCATTTTGATCTAGCGAACAATTACGGTCCGCCGGACGGGGCGGCGGAAACGACTTTCGGCCGCATCCTGCGCGAAGATCTGGCGGCGTGGCGCGATGAACTGATCATTTCCACCAAGGCGGGCTATTACATGTGGCCCGGCCCGTATGGCGAATGGGGTTCGCGCAAATATCTCCTCGCATCGCTGGATCAGTCGCTCAAGCGGATGGGTTTGGCGTATGTGGATATTTTTTATTCGCATCGGCCCGATCCCGACACGCCGCTGGAAGAGACGATGGGCGCACTCGCACACGCGGTCCGCAGCGGCAAGGCGCTGTATGCCGGCATTTCCAATTATCCCGCCGCCGAAACCGTGCGCGCCGCAAAAATTTTGCGCGACCTCGGAACGCCGTGTCTCATTCATCAACCGCGTTACAGCATGTTGGATCGCTGGGTGGAACCGCAGTTGCTCGCCACGCTGGCGGCGGAAGGCATTGGCGGCATCGTCTTTTCGCCGCTGGCAAAAGGGCTGTTGACGGACCGTTATTTCAAAGGCATTCCCGCCGATTCGCGCGCAGGCCACGACCAAAGATTTCTCCGGCCGGCGGACATCACGGAGGCGTTGCTCGCCAAGACCAAACAGTTGAACGACCTCGCGCTGGCCCGCGGCCAGACGCTGGCGCAACTGGCGCTGGCCTGGGTGCTGCGGCAGCCCGCCGTGACCAGCGCGCTCATCGGTGCCAGTCGCGTGAGCCAATTGGAAGATTGCGTCGGCGCGACACGGCAACTGAGTTTTACCGGAGAAGAACTGGCGCGCATCGAACAGATTCTCGCCGGGTAAAAAATTTTCCATCGGTTGCGCGATCTTGTATCGGCAGCGGGGTTCTGCTTCACTCGGCGGATGCACTGGAAATTTTTCGCGGGGCTGATGTTCATGTCTGTCCTGTCCATTTCTGCCACGACGTATCAAGTGGCGCAACACAATCCTCAAGCCAGCGACGCGGGCGAAGGAACTTCCGAGCGGCCATGGAAAACCATTTCGCGCGCCGCCGAAACGGCCGGGCCAGACGACACTATAATTATTGGCGATGGCATCTACCGGGAAACAGTGGCGGTCAAGACCAGCGGCACGGCGGCCGCACCCATTCTGTTTGCGGCAGCACCGGGCGCGCACGTGTTGCTTACCGGGGCCGACCGGCTAATGGGCTGGCAGCAAGAAGCAGGTGCCGTTTATCATGTGACTTGGTCGCACCGATTCATCGGCTGGTCCAAGAACATGACGCATCCGGATGACGACTATCATCGACTTATTGGCCGTTGCGAGCAGGTGGCGATTGATGGCTATCTGCTCCGCCAAGTGCTGACGGCGGATCAATTGGCTCCCGGAACTTTCTTCGTGAATTTTTCCAATCAGGTGCTGCAAGTGTGGGATGCGGGCAACCGAGACTTGAATAAAGTTTTGGTTGAAGCCTCCGCCCGGCCGGAAATTTTCCGAACGGAAGGCGATTATGTGACGTTGCGCGGATTGCACTTTCGCTTTGCCGCCAACATGGCGCAGCACGGAGCCGTCACTTTGGCGGGCAGCCACGATGCCTTGGAAGACTGCACCCTCGAAGCGATGAACAGCAGCGGCGCGACGTTTGCCGGCGAGCATCAAGTGGTCCGGCGCTGTGTCTTCCGCGACAACGGCCAGTTGGGTTTTGGCGCCAATGGCGCGCACGATTTGCTGTTCAGCGAGTGCCTGGTGGAAAACAACAACACCAAAGGCTTTGACCGCGGCTGGGAGGCCGGCGGCGACAAACTGGTTCTGTGCCGCAACGCTGTCCTCGAACGCAGCCGGTTTCTCCGCAATCGCGGCAGCGGCATTTGGTTTGATATCGGCAATGAGCATTGCGTCGTGCGCCAGTGCCTGATCGCGGACAATGAAGACGGCGGAATTTTTGACGAGATTTCCTTCGGCCTGCACGCCGAGGACAATGTGATTGTCGGCAACGGTTTTGCCGCCACGGGCGGCGCGTGGGGCGCGCAAGCCGGCATTGCACTTTCCAGCAGCCCGGAATCCGTGATCGAACGAAATCTGATTTTGGGAAATCGCGAAGGCTTCAATTTCCGCGAGCAGACGCGCACGACCCCGCGCATCGGCGGCAAAGGCGAAGTGCCTGTCTGGAATCACGACGAAACCATCCGCCACAACATTATCGCGTTCAACCGGGATGCCCAAATATGGGGCTGGTTCGACATGAAAGACGGCCGCCAATGGCCAGCCTCCATGCCGAAACCAATGGCGACCATCGCCGGGACCAAGCCGGATGATCTCGCGGGACCATACACGGCAAAAAATCGTGACGGCCAGCCCGAAAATCTCACCTTGGAAAAATTGCGGCTGAACTTCACTGAAAATATTTACTTTGCCGGTCCCGGACAAGGCTGGTTCGAATGGGGTGTGAGTTGGGGACGGCACCAGAGCTATTCGACGCTGACGAATTTTCAAGCCGCCCTCGGCATTGATTCCGGCAGTCACGTGTCAGACCCGATGTTTGCCAGCTTGAACGCGTTGGATTTCCGCCTCAAGTCCGAGGTGATGACAGCTTTGCGGCCGGCCTATCCGCAAGGACAGGTGCCTGAGGCAATGCTCGGAACGCAACCGTGACGCGGCCGGCGACCGGTCTGCACATCAGCAATGCCGCCAGTTTCCCGCCCAAATCCTGCTCGACGCCTCCAACATTCGCGGCTAGATTTTCATCATGTCAAAGGAATTGCACGACGCTCCTGACGGAGATCATCGCAAAAAAATCAATCTCCGCCGCCCCGACATCATGGAAGCCGTGCAGGCCCAGGTGCTGTCGCATTACCGCAGCGAACTCGTCGAAAACACCCGCGCGAACGGCGGCGTGCTGTCCGCCAAAGGCCTGACGGTGAAGCTCGCCAAGGAATTTGGTTTTTGCTACGGCGTGGAGCGCGCGATTGACCTCGCCTACGCCGCGCGAAAATACTTTTCCGAACACGCGCCGCACACGCCGATTTATCTCCTCGGCGAAATCATCCACAACCCGGAGGTGAACGACCAGATTCAAAACATGGGCATCCAAATTATTGCCGCCAAGCCGACGGAGGATGAAGTCGAACGCCTGCAATCCGGCGACGCGGTCATCATCCCCGCGTTCGGCACCGAGGTCAGCACGCGCAAGAAACTGGAGGCCAAGGGCTGCATTCTCGTGGACACAACCTGCGGCGACGTGATGAGCGTTTGGAAACGCGTCCGGCAATATTCAAAGGAACACGTCACCAGCATCATTCACGGCAAGGCCAAGCACGAGGAAACCAAAGCCACCACGTCGCAGGCGCGCGCCTACGGCAGCGGCCATTATCTCGTGGTCTTCACGCTCGCGGACACGGATTATGTCTGCAATTACATTTTGCGCGGCGGCGACAAGGAGGAATTCCTGAAAAAATTTGAAGGCGCCTATTCCGCTGGCTTCGATCCCGATTTGCATTTGCAGGCCGTCGGCGTAGCCAACCAGACGACGATGCTGCGCGGCGAAACCGAGGAGGTGCAGCGGCGGTTCAAGGCCGCGATGGAAAAAAAATACGGCCTGGAAAACATCGAAAAACATTTCCGCTTTTTTGACACCATCTGCGGCGCGACGCAGGACCGGCAAGATGCCTTGCAAAAACTTTTAGTCGAGCCGATGAATTTGCTCATTGTGATCGGCGGCTACAACTCGTCCAACACCTCGCATCTCGCGGAAATGGGCGAGGCCAAATTGCCAACCTTCTTCATCAAGAACGCCGGCAAAATGGTTTCGGACAAATTGATCGTGCATTACAACCAGCATTTGCACAAGGAAGTCGAAACGCACGACTGGCTGCCAGCCGGCAACATCACTGTCGGCGTGACGGCCGGCGCGAGCTGCCCGAACAATCTGATCGAAGACACGATCCGCCGGCTGTTTGATCTGCGCGGAATTTCCGTGCAAGAGCTGCTGAAAAATTAGAGCCGACCATCATGCCGCGTTATCGCCTGGAACTTGAGGAAAACGAACGCCGCACGTTTGCGGCCTTTGCGCAATTCAGCGGCGACACGCGCGGTCGAAAATTTTCCGAAGAACCGCCGCTCTGGCGCACGCATTACCAGCGCGACCGCGACCGGGTCATTCACTCGCGCGCCTTCCGCCGGCTTGAATACAAGACGCAGGTTTTTCTCAACGGCACCGGCGACCACCTGCGCACGCGGCTGACGCACACGATTGAAGTGTCCGCCATCGCGCGCAATATCGCCAGCGCGCTGCGGCTCAACACCGACCTCGTCGAAACCATCGCGCTCGCGCACGACCTCGGCCATTCACCGTTTGGACACAAAGGCGAAACCGTGCTCAATCAGTTGATGCGCGGCCACGGCGGTTTTGAGCACAATCATCACAGCCTGCGCATCGTCGAGGAGCTGGAGCAAAAATATCCCAATTTCGCCGGCCTGAATCTTTCGTGGGAGGTGCTCGAAGGATTGGCAAAACATCAGACCGCGTTCGACCGGCCCGGCGTGAAAAAAGGCTTTGTCGCGAAAAATCCTTCCCTCGAAGCGCAGATCGCGAATCTCGCGGACGAAATCACTTATTACAGCCACGACCTCGACGACGGGCTGGATTCGGGTCTGCTTTCGGAAAAGGAATTGTGCCGGCACGTCCGCCTTTGGGCGCACGCCACGCAAATTGTCAAAAACGAATTTGGAAAGCTGGCCGACGAAAGCCGCCGCTATTTCATCATCCGCACTATCATTGACCTGCAAATCGCCGATGTCCTCGCCACCAGCGAACGGCTGATTGACGCGGCCAACGTCCAGTCCGCCGACGAAGTGCGCCGGTTTGCCAGGCCGCTGATTCAATACAGCCCGGAGCGGCGCAAGTTGAATCTGGAACTGCGCCAGTATCTCTACAAAAATCTTTATTTCAACGCCGTCGTCAACGAGCCGCACATCCGCGCCAAGCAGTTGTTAAAAGATCTGTTCGGCTATTATTTGAAACACCCGAAGGAAATCGGCGAGCACGCGCGCAAACGCATCCGCAAAATCGGCAAGCATCGCGCCGTGTGCGATTACATCGCCGGCATGACCGACCGCTACGCCATCGCCGAGCACAAAAAACTGTTCGGCGACAAACTCAAATTCGCGTGACGGTTTCGTCCGGCGGAAGCTGCGCGAGCAATTGAGCAACGGTTTTTGTCTGGCCGGGCAGAATCAATTCCGCCGCGATTTCGCTCAACGGCTGCAAAACAAATCTCCGCTGGTGCGCACGCGGATGCGGCAAAATCAATTCCGGCGTATTTCGGATTTCATTTCCAAATGCGATCAAATCCAAATCCAGCGGGCGCGGCTCGTTGAGAATTTTTTTGGGCTGGCGGCCAAATTTCGTTTCCAGTGCGCGCAGTTTTTTCAGCAGCGATTCCGGCGTTTCACTTTTTCGCGGCGGCAAACCGACGACGGCGTTCACAAACTTCGGCGAGCCGGGTGGGCACTCCACGGGCGCGGTCTGCCACAACGAAGATTTTACAATCGGCGCGTCGGAAAAATGTTGCAGCCGCGCCATCGCGGCGCGCAGAATTTGGGCCGGGTCGCCGAGATTGGAGCCGAGCGCGACAAAAACCATTTCGGATTTCGGATTTCGGATTTCGGATTTTTCAGACACGCGTTGGATGGTTTTCAATCCGCACTCCGCAATCGCCAGTCCGAAATTATTTCAGGCCGAGCACGTCCTGCATGTCGTATAGGCCGGGCTTTTGTTTCACGAGCCATTGCGCGGCGCGCAGCGCGCCGTTGGCAAACGTGTCGCGGCTGGACGCCTTGTGCGTCAGTTCCACGCGCTCGCCGGTGTTGGCAAAAATAACGGTGTGATCGCCCACGACATCGCCGCCACGGATTGAATGGATGCCGATTTCCGATGGGGTGCGTTCGCCGACGATGCCGGCGCGGCCGTGCCGCGCCACCTCGTTCAAATGCAGCTTGCGCACGTCCGCGAGAATTTCCGCGAGTGATTTCGCCGTGCCGCTCGGCGCGTCTTTTTTCAGGCGGTGGTGCATCTCGATAACTTCAAGGTCGAAATCCGGGCCGAGAATTTCCGCCGCCTTGCGCGTGAGCCAGAAGAGCGTGTTGACGCCGGTGGAAAAATTCGACGCCCAGACAATCGGGATCTTTGTCTGATTTTGTTTGATCTCGAACGTGTCGGTATCCGTATGGCCGGTGGTGCCGATGACCAGCGCCTTCTTGTTCTCGGCGCACAGGCGGGCGACCTCGACGGTCGCCTCGCGGGCGCTGAAATCAATCACTACGTCGCATTTGCCGATGAGGGCGGCGAGGCTGTCGCCCTTGTCAATTTCGGCGACGACTTCGAGGCCGGGAATTTTTTCGGCGCACGCGATGAGCGCCTGGCCCATCCGGCCTTTCGCTCCGGTGATGATGACTTTAATCATGGCAGTTAGGAGTTGGGAGTTAGGAGTTAGGAGATGGCAGATGGTTGTTTCCCCAACTTCCATCTCCCCAAATTATTCCAGCGCATCGCACCGCTTCAGCGTCGTGCGTAGGATGTCCCAGTTCTTGGGATTCATCGGCACGAGCGGCAGGCGGTATTCTTCCTCGATGATTTTCATCATTGCCAGCGCGGCTTTCACCGGCGTCGGGTTGGTCTCGATGAACAAATCCTTGAATAGTGGATAATACCGCGCGTGAAATTGATACGCCTTCCGCGCGTCGCCTTTCGCGCACGCCTTCACCATCTGCGACACCTCTTTCGGAATCACGTTGGACGCCACGCTGATGACGCCGTTCGCGCCGACGGACATGAACGGCACGGTCAACGAATCGTCGCCGCACAAAATCTCAAACTTCTCGCCCAGCGTGGCGCGCAACTGCGAAACCCGGTCGCAGCTTCCGCCCGCCTCCTTGAGGCCGACGATGTTTTTGCAGTCGTTGGCCAAGCGTTTTACCGTTTCAATGGCGATTTCGATGCCGCAGCGGCCGGGAATGCTGTAAAGCACGATGGGCAGTTTCGTCGCCTTGGCGATGGTCTTGAAATGCTGATAAAGTCCTTCCTGCGTGGGCTTGTTGTAATACGGCGCGACTTGCAGCGAGCCGTCGGCGCCGGCCTTCTCGGCCTCCTGCGTGAGATAGACCGCCTCGCTGGTGGAATTGCCGCCGGTGCCGGCGAGCACCTTGATTTTGCGCGCCGCGAATTTCACCGACAGCGCGACGATTTTGATGTGCTCCTCGAAGCTGACCGTGGGCGATTCGCCCGTGGTGCCGACGGGCACGACGCCGTCAACGCCGCCTTTAATTTGAAATTTGATCAGGCGTTCGAGCGCGGCTTCATCCAGTTGGCCGCTGCGGAACGGCGTGACAATCGCAGTATAAGTTCCCGTAAACATGATTTTATCCGGCGCAAAATACGTGGAAAAACCACGTTTGGCGAGCAATTTCCCAAGCCCGGCCCGCTTGGCGAGCCGGCACCGCCACCGGCCGGACGCGCAGGCGGACAGGAAATCAGCGCGGCCACACGAACGGAAGCAATCCGCCCGGCAGCCGAATTCAGCCACCCGCATTATTTGATTTTGCGCCGGCGAAAATTCTTGCCGGCCCGCCGTCAGTCCGCTTTCATCAGGGCGTCACCCATGCGCTTGAGGCCGGCGACTGCTGTGGCTGGTGGTGACACCGGGCGTCCGACGCAATTGGATTGGCAGTGTGAGTCTGTGCCGCCGCCGCCATTTGCCCAAAGCAGAAGAATAAAACCGTCAGTTTCGACTTGAATGTTTTCCCTGACCGTCAAAAAATTTGTCCAGTGCAAACCAAAGTTCCGCCGGGGCCGGCCAGCAAATTCGCAACCCAATCCATGCACCGGAAACTGATCCAGAGCCTGGTGGCCGCCAGCTTGCTGGGTGCGGCGCTCGCGGCGGCGGCCCAAGCCAACAACTACAACTACACCGTCGGCGGTCTGCCGTTGATTTTTGGCGACATGCCGACGGACGGGACCTTCTCGCTGAACCCGGGCAATTTTCTCAATCTGGACGCGCCGGCGGCGGACAATTACAGCGCCTTTTTTGATGCGGCGGACACCATCACTTTCTTCGGCAGCACTTACACCCAGCTTGAATTGTATGATTCTCCCACCGCATTTTCCATCCTGGGCCATGCCCCGAACAATCCGCATATCGCGATCGAACTCAGCCTCGCGACGACGAACGATCTGGGTCTGGGTGGAACCACGGCGGCGGACTTGCTCCAGGCGATAAACTGCTCCGACAATTTCACCGCACAGCGGACTTTTACTTATTGGGAAGATTACGGTTATTCGACGCAATCCATCGTGGCCACGGTTTTATCCATCACGCCCGCGCCGGAACCGTCCACGCTCGCGCTGGCCATGGCCGGCGGCAGCGGGGCCGGCTGGTTTTTCCGCCGCCGCCGGTAACCGCTTTTGCGCTGACCGGAAAACGGCCCGCGCCTTGACCATCAGCAGAAAAACTTTGCGGGTTTGGCTCCGGTTAAAAGCCATTCCAAAAAATACTTGACGCCCGCCGCTGTTTTTAGAAAAGTTGTTTCCGCACTCCATGAGGATTCGGGGATCAGTCGGAAGTCTTTTGGCAAGCCAGTGTGCGAAAGGTTCGCACCCTGACCGGGGAATTCTTTTACCCCCAAACCGACCGGATTTGGACTGCGGCGACGTGTCGCCGCTTTCCGACTGGGAGACATGTCTCCCAGTTCCAAAGCGCGGTCATGCCCGCGCACTCCACATGGCGGTGCCGCCAGTTTCCCAAGCGGTTCCCCCAATTACAAGGCACCGTCCCCAATTCGCGACCGGCTGTCCCCAATTCCCCAACGACCATCCCCATTTTCCCGACGACGTTCCCCAAGGCAAAAGCCATTTTCCCCATTTTACGGAGGGCCGTCCCCAATTTCCCGACCATTTTCCCCAATTTTTCCGCGGCTCTCCCCAATTTCCCGAGGGCTTTCCCCAATTTCCCGGCTCCGTTCCCCCATTTTTCGCCCGCCATACACATTTGCAATACTCTGTTCCCCAGCCATTTAGCCACGTTTTCAGCAAAAAGTCGCAAACAGCGCAAAGCAGCCGGCTTTTTCCCATTTGCGACTTTGGCGACTTTGGCGACTTTTCGCGGCCCATTTCCCGTTCGCAAACTGACAACTCAAAATTAAACACTCAAAACGAATCAAATTATGAATCATAAACCGCACTGCCCCGTCCCCGTCATCAGCTACAATGGCAACCTCATCGTCGCCGCCGCGCTGAAATATCCCAAGGTCGCCGCGCGCCTGCCAGCAGACTATCTCACCGAAACCACCACCGCCCTCGGCAAACTGGCCGCCGATACCGCCGGCCAGAAATTGGCCAAGGGCGAAACCGGCAACCTCACCCTTGCCCAACAGGCCAACCTCACCTTGTTGTTGCATTGCATGAGCCAGGCGCGCAAGACGGCGAAGCTGGCGTTTCCCCGCCAGACGGTGAAGCTGCGTCAGGAATTTCAAATCGGCATCCACGAATCGCACGAACTGGGTGCCGTGCTGGGCCGCGCCGACATCATTCTGGCCGCCGTGCAAACCACCGCAAATCTGGCCGCGCTGAAACTCAAAGGCTGGACGGATGCCGAGACGCAAACCTTCACCACCGTGCGCGCCACCTTTCCCGCCAGCACCACCGTCCAGCAATCCGGCCAGAGCGACGCCAAAAAGGCGACCGGCGTGAAAGCCGCCGACGCCGCCGAAGCCTACGAACACATTTTGACCATCCAAAACGCCGCCGACTTGGAACTGCCCGCCACCGACCCGGCCAACGCCCCCGCCCGCGCCGAATTCCGCCTGGGCCTCTTCCCGCCGGACCATCACGTCGCGCCGGCGGAGCCGACGCCGACTCCGGCTGCGAAACTGTAATATAATTAGGAAAACCAAAAGCGGCCTTCGTAAACGGAGGCCGCTTTTTTTAATTGTCATTGCCGCCAACAACGATTGGCTCACACAATTCAACTATGTCTTTCCATGATAAATTCCGCCTGCAAATCGGAGCGCACGTTGGAAACAAAAACATGTTGATTGCGAACGGACGACCATTCGTCACCTAAACCGGCTTCTTCCGCCAGAGCATGAAGATTGAGACGTTCCAGCAAATCAACGGTGATTGGGCGTTTGGAGTCTTCAAACAAAAGCGACGAAATGAAACGCAGGCAAGGTTCGGAATTTAGAATGTCCGCGACGACGCGCCCTTCTTCCTCATTTTGAAATGGCAACAAGTAACAAGCATCATCGAACAACACCGGCTTGTTTTGAAACGGTCCGACCAACATAAAGCGCGGTATTTTATGCAGTCCCGATATGGCCACTTTCCACGGTGCAAACGAATAATCGCCGATGCCAAACAGGGCGAACGGAACCCGGTTCGCATAGATGGAACTTTTTCGTGCGTCAAAAAGTTTTCGGTGTGAATCCAGATAATTCCATGTGCGCGGTGCCTTCGTGGAGATTTCTGAAGTGTCTTCGCCAACGCGGGTTTGCGTTGCCAAGATAAAACGCCTCGGCTCAACCCGGCCATTGGCCAAATCCGAACACTTTAGCAGTGGAAAAAGGAAATCCGGTTCAATCTCTATGGCTTCGCCCAGCTTGTTCCGCAAAGTATTTCCTTCGTCACGCCAGAGTTCCATCACGGAAGAGCAATCATGTTTAACACCCGAACGCCATTGATAGGGGCAGAGTCCTTCAAGATGCTTGAGCTTTCGATAAATTCGGACGTCGGAGACAAGGTCTTGTCCGGCCAAGCCAAAGACGTTCGACGGCGTTTGTGCATGAAGGTTATCAAACATCGGCGCTTCGGTTGCCCCCGCCGAACCGGTTTGAACCACAAACAAGCAGGCATCCACTGATGCCGCAAAATGTTTCTTGGCATCAATGCGATGAAGCGACGCTTGGGCGATTCGTCCGTCGTTCTGCCAAGCAAAGCGAAGCAGCTTGCGGGCAATTCCTGTTTTGCAGAGCATCGCAATGGTCGCTGGTCGGCCGCGAAGAGCTTTGATCAACTGAATTAGCATCCATTCCGAAATATCAAAATTCGATTTTCCGGTGCGGGCATCGAGGCCGCGAAAGTTCTGAAAATTTTGTTTCAATGGAACGTTCGCGCCATTCAAACTGGAGACGGTTGCATTGGTGACCCATGGAAGATTGCCGAGGATGAGCAGATCACCCTTGAAACCGGCAAGCTCTGTTTCCCAATCATGTTTGAAAAAATCTTGTGTCGCAATGGTCGAACGCTCGCTCCCATCAATTCGATTTAATGCCAAACGCGCCTGCTCCACATATTCGGCGTTTATGTCCCAGCCGAATAGTTGCGCGCGAGGAAATGTTTCAGCAGCCGCGACCAGAAAAGATCCGACGCCGCAAGTTGGTTCAAGAACAACGTCAGGAAGAATTCCACGTTGAACCAGCAACGCGCAAATCTGGCTGGCAAGCGCCTGCGGAGTTTGAAAATCTCCGAACTCAATTTTGGTGTTTGAGTGGCTCATTCCAACCTCAACACTCCTTCCACTTTTCCGGCATGTTCAATGACGCGCGAATATTGCAATCGCCATTGGAGGGCATTTGAAATGGTCAGATAACCGACTTGCGGCGGACTACTCAAAACTTCATCGGCGAGCGTTTCCGCTTCAATATTGTCAACCGGCAAGAAACGTTCCTCGAAACAGGCAAGTATGTCGTCGCGGTTCGCTCCGTTCTCAGTCAATTTGCGCAGCGCAGTCGTGGTCTGATAATCAGCAGTGCGTTCCTTTTCCACGAAAATCGTATGTTTTAAATCCAACCGCCCGGTTTGAGATTTAGGATCGTCATTTTTGTCATAAACAAAAACCAGCAGCGAATAGCCAAGCCCGTAGATTTTTTGCCGGGCACTTTTGAAGGGGCAGGATGATTGAGGTTGTCGGATGCTTGTGACTTTTATATCTACGTTCAGTTCGGGAAAATCAATTCCTTTGGCAGAACTTCCACGAATAAATTTATATTTGTTTTGAAGATAAGCCTGAAATTTATGCTCCAGGTAAGTGCCAACAGCCTTTCCATCCGTCACGCCATATAAAGACGGCTCTGGAAATTTTGATTCCACTTTGGCGAACGCGATTGCTTCGTTTCGCAGTATTTCAAGAGTTAAAAGTGCAGTCACATCCGCAAGTTAATGTTTCGATTTCATCTCGCAAGCTTTCTCAGTGCCAGTCCCTCGTCTAATTGCGCCAGATTTCATTCCGCATTCTTAATTCTGCCTTCGCCTCACAGCCCGGTCAGTTCCTCAAAGCTTTTCTGGCAGACCGTTCGCCAGTTTTTTTTCCGGCCCCGGCTTCATAGCGCCATCGGCGCGGCATCGTTGTAGAATCAGAATCCAAACCAAATTCAGCCCCGTCGGGGCGGCATATTCTGGAGATGTCGTTCCTAGCGGAGCTTGTAAGAATATTGATTCCGATTTCTACAAATATGCCAGCCCTATGGGCTTTCAGAAAACGATTCGCCTCACAGCCCGGACAGTCCATCCAAGATTTTCTGGCTGACCGTTTCGCCGTTTATTTCCCCGGCCCCGGCTTCGTGGTGCCGTCAGCGCAGCATCAAATCTCTCGCAAAGCCGCAAAGCCGCAAAGTTGTCGGCAACCGTTTGGGAATTTTGGCGGTTTGCTTTGCGCCTTGGCGGCTTGGCGTGATTTCTTTTTGGCTCCGATGCCGTTGCCATGGAGCTTCGCCTTGGTCAAAATTCGGGTCGTGAGCGAGACTTGCCCCATGCCGATGACCTTGGATCAAATCGTCGAAGCAACCCGCGAAATGCCGGGCGAGGTCGTGGCGGAATTGATTGACCGCATCCTGGTCGCGCGGCATGGCGACATTGAGTCATCCGTGGCGGGATCGTCAGCTTTTATGTCGTAGGCGGTGTGAGTCTCAAACTTCTTGGGTTTTAGTCAGAGACGCCTCACGTCGCTCCTACATTCAAAGAAATTTTCCGGGCGGCTGATTCACTTCCAATAATTCCAGTCCACGTCGGGAAACAGATTGTCGCGCGACTCGATTTCGGCCAGCCATTTTTCGTCCACTTGCGTGAGCGTGAGCTGTTCGTGCAGGGCGATGAAGCGGAGCAGATGATCCTTCACGCGGCGGCGCGCATATTCGGGACTCGTCTTGGCGCGCAGAATAAACGGCCAGTCGCTCGCCTGCGCGAGGAGCAGTTCGCGCGCGGCCTGCCGCAGGGCGCGGGCCGTCAGGCCGGTGGCGTCGGGAAATTGCCGGGCCAGGTCGGTCATGCGCTCCTGCGCCACTTGCAGGTGCGGATAAATCCACTCGTTCGATTCGTTGAGCCACACGCGCCAGTAGCCTTCCTCGCCCCAGCTTGACGCGCCGGGCGTGGCGATTTGATTGGTGGGATGCCGCCGGAGATATTCGCCGGGCGTGATGAGTGAAATGGTTTTCTTCTGCTCGTGCCCGAGCTTGCGCACGAGGAAGTCGAGAAATTCAGGTCCTTCATACCACCAATGTCCGAACAGCTCGGCATCATACGGCGCGACGATGATGGGCGGGCGATCCAAAATGCTTTCAAGTTTGTGGATTTGCGCGATGCGTTCGTCGAGGAAATGGCGGGCGTGCTCGCTGGCGGCGGCGAGCGCGGCGTCGCGCTGGTAAATCTGCTTCTCGCCTTTGCCGGTGATGCGAAAATATTTTATGCCGGTGAAGCCGCGATTTTCCGGCGACGGCAGATGCGGCTTGACGTAATCGAAATCCAGATCGAAACCGATGTCGCGGTAGAAATCGCGGTAGCGCGGATCGCCGGGATAACCTTCATGCTTGCTCCAGACCTGCCGCGAGGAATCAAAGTCGCGCCCGAACGCGGCGACGCCGTTGGGCGTGAAAATCGGCGCGAAGGTGCTGTAACGCGGGCGCGGCGTGGCGTGCAGAATGCCGTGCGTGTCGAGAATGAACCAGCGGATGTTGGCCTCCTGCAAATAATCTTCGACGCCACTGGCGTAGGCGCATTCCGGCAGCCAGATGCCGCACGGGTCGCGCCCGAAACAGCGGTTGTAGTGGTCGCGGGCCGTCAGAATTTGCGCGCGGACGGACGGCGGATGATTCGCCATCAGCGGCAGCAAGCCGTGCGTGGCGGCGGTGGTGATGATTTCGAGAATGCCGGCGTCCTGAAAATATCGGAAGGCATTGACGAGGTTGCCGTCGTGATACCGCCAGGTTTCGCGCGCCAGCGTGAATTTGTGGTGATACATCCACGCCAGATCGCGGAAGCCGCGGTCCCAGTGCGTGCGATGAATTTCCTTTTCGGCCAGATCAATGAGTCCGTCGAGATGCCGCGCGTAACGTTCACACAGCAATTTATCCAGCAACATCGCGCAAAGCGTGGGCGAAAGCGAAACGGTGAGCCGTGCTTCGAGTTTGTCGCGCTGCCAGGTGTTGAGAATCTGGATCAGCGGCAGATACGTTTCGGTGATGCCCTCGAACAGCCAGCTTTCTTCGAGAAATTTTTCATGCTCGGGGTGGCGCACAAACGGCAGGTGCGCGTGGAGGACGAGTGAGAGATAGCCGGGCATGATCGGGATTGGACGCTTAAATGTCCAAAGTGTTCGAAATCCATTCCGCAATGGCTTTGGCCTTGATCAAAATCGCGAAGCCAATCGCGGCCGGAATCAGCCGCAACATGCAGGGCACCACGGCCACCGCCAAAGGCGGCTTGGCAAAGGCGCATTTGGCCCAATATAGGCCGAGTTCCAAAATGCTGGCGACGATAAACAACACGCCAATCAACCGGACGAGCATCAAGGCTCCGCGTTCAGGCGCATCCATGCAGGCAAAAATTTAAAGGTTGTTCGGCAGCGGCGGTTTGAGCGCCGGATCTTGCGGCGTCGCGCCGACATCGCCAAGGTATTGCGTCTCGCGGCTGAATTTTAATTCGGCCGCGCGCCCATCCGTGCCATCGGCGGAAACCGCGACGGCGGGCAGATCGTATTTTCCATCCGGCAACGAGAAGCGGAAACTAAACGTGCCGTCGGCACGCAGTTTGATTTCGTGGCCGCCGAGCGTGACCTTCGCGCTCGGTTCCGTCGCGCCGTAAATAATCAGCTCGGCATTGACGTTGAACCAAAAACCTTTTGCCGTGGCCCCGCCACCGCCACCGCCAAACGGACTGGTGACGCTGGAAATGCCGGAAGGCCCGACCGGGGCGGGAACGCCCGCCGCCCCAAAAGCAGTGACCGGCGACGTGACATCCTGCTCCAGCCGGCGGCGGATCAGTTCGGTGATTTCAAGCGAGCCCATCCAGATGCGGCGCGTCTGGTCAATGTTGATGACCCGGGCGAGCGCTTTTTCCTGCTGCGGCGTCCACACGCGCGCGGGACCGGGCGAGGCAGATGAAGGCGCCGGCGCGACGGATGAAAATCCGGACGACGAAAAGCGCGGCAGATCCGGATGCCCGTGCCGGCGCAATTCCTCGATGGCCACCGCCAGCGGAATATTGTCACGCACCGCTTCCTCGATGATCTGCATCAATTTGGCGAACGGAAATTCAAACGGGATCGTGGCGAATTCCGCGTCGCTCTCGGACGAAGCGGCATCGGGCGGCGTGATGGTGCCGCTGGAGTTGGCCACGCGCGTCCATTTGCCCAGCGCGGAATAATAGCCCAGCTCGGCGGAATAGGAATTGCCCGCGCGCTCGACATGCGCGAACCAGTGGCGCGATTCCGGGTGAACATGGATTTCGTAGGCCGGATGGCCTTCGATTTTGCCGGCGTAAATGCGGAGGATGAGATGCCCGTCAGTGGAAGCCGCGTTGAGTTCCTTCTGCTGCGCGACGGTCAGATCCCAGTTGGCGTAAAGCCAGTGCGGATCGCGCGCGGTGAGAAATAATTTTTTGGTGCCGTAGCTTTCCGGCAGCTCGCCGCCGGAAAAACTTTGCGCGGGCGGCGTGGCGCCGAGCGAAAATTTTTCGCCGGGGCCGCTGACCGGCGGCGCGGTCGGCGCATCGCCTTCCAGCAGAATCGGCGGCACCTCGATTTTCTTTTTCTTCGTGTAGGTGCGGCGCACCACCGTGGTGGCGTCCACTTCCACCTTCGGTTCTTCCGCGGCGTTTTTTTTCGCAACGGGGCGCTTCGGATCTTCAGCCGCCGGCGGCGGCGGGGCGGTGGGTTTGGCAGCGGCAGGTTTGGGTTTGAGCATTTTTTTTACGGCGTCAACCGCGACTTCCAACAGCGGCTTGCTGGGAGCGCGCTTGGCTTTTGGAGGTTCCGGCACTGGTGCGGCGGGCTTGGCGACGCGGCCGGCACTGGCGCGCTCGGATTTGGCGGCGGCAGGTTTAGGGATTTCAGGCACGGACGCTGGTTTTTTTTTCATGTCAGCAATTCCTTGTTTGGCGAATCTATTGCCGGGAACGGAGTTTAGGTGGGCGGTGGGCGGGAAGCAACGCAATTTTATTTCTCGTCGATTTTGGCCTCAAATTTCAGGCTTGCCGCGCGCGGGACAAAGATGATAGGTTAAGGGGCAGTTCCGCTTGCCATATGAACGCCGCCAAGAGCAAATCCGCCGAGCCGCCCATTGTTTTTGTGGTGGATGACGAACCGATGTTGCTGGAATTGGCCGATGCCATCCTCAAACCACTGGGCTATCAAGTCCGCACATTTCGCGATCCCGAACTGGCGCTGAAGGAATTCACCACGCGCCAGCCCGATGTGGTCATCACGGATTATGCCATGGGCCGCATGAACGGCATGGATCTGATCCGCGAATGCCGCCGGCTGAACCCGCGCCAGAAAATGATCCTTTTGAGCGGCACGGTGGACGAACACGTTTTTGCCGACGCCCCCGTCAAGCCCGACCAGTTTCTCACCAAGCCCTATCAAATTCATGATCTCGCCGAGCACGTCCGAACGTTGCTCGCCGCTTGATCCCTCCGGAAATTTCTTTTCAAGTTGGAATTCCGCTGGCATTTTCCCATTCAGCTAATTTATGAAAAAGAAAATACTTATCGGCCTCGGCTTGGGACTCGTGGTGCTGGTCGTTGCCGCCGTGGTTGTCGTCGGTTTTTTCCTGGGCGACATTGTCAAGACGGGCATGGAGACCGTCGGCCCAAAAATCACCCAGACCAGCCTCACGGTGGACACCGTGAACGTATCGCTTTTGGGCGGCTCGGCCGGCGTGAAAAACCTAGTGCTCGGCAACCCCGAAGGTTACAAGGCACCTTCGGCCATCAACGTTGGCAAGGCTTCCGTCAGCCTGGCCCCCGGCTCGCTGCTCTCGGATAAAATCGTCATCCACTCCGTTGAAGTTCGCGATACGGAAATCACCTTTGAAGGCAATCCCCTCGGTGCGAACAATCTCACCAAGCTCATGGCCAACGTGAATTCGCTGACGCCGGCCGCCGACAAAACCGCCACCAATGCGCCCGCCGCCGCGCCCGGGGCCAAGCAGCCCGCCAAGAAACTGCAGGTGGATGATTTTCTCATCACTGGCGCAAAAATTCACGCGAACCTCACCGGCCTGGTGAACCAGGAAATCACTTTGCCGCTGCCGGACATTCATTTGACCGGCCTCGGTCAAGGCACGGACGGCATCACCGCCGCCGACCTCACCCAAAAGGTGCTGAACGAGATCACCGCCGGCACCATCAAGGCGCTCGCCAGCGCCGTCACTGACTTGAGCAAGGGCGTGACGGACGCCGCCAAAGGCGCCTTGCAAGGCGCCGGCAAAAACGCCGGGGAAAGCGTGGACAAATTGAAAAAAGGCCTCGGCGGTTTGTTCGGCAAATAATTTCAAGCCGATTCTTTCGCCGCCGCGTTGAGCGATTTTTATTGCCAGCGCGGCGGTTTGCTTTTAGTGTCGGAATACAAACCACACCCAAGGAAATTATATGTATTTCGGCGTTGATTATTACCCGGAACAATGGGTCTTCCCTTACGGCGGCTCCGCCGAAAATCCTGAAGCGCAATGGGTGCAGGACGCCCAGCTCATGCACACCGCCGGCTTCAACGTCGCCCGCCTCGGCGAATTTTCCTGGGGGCTGTGCGAAAAAGAGGACGGCAAATTCAATTTCGACTGGCTCAAACGCGTCATGGATATTTTGGGTGAGCACGGCATCCAAATCGTGCTCGGCACGCCCACCGCCGCGCCGCCCATCTGGCTCGCCAAAAAGCATCCGGAAATTCTTCCGATTGATGAGCACGGCCTCACCAAGCACGCCGGCACCCGCCGCGCGGTCTGTTTGAACAGCGATGTTTATTGGACTTATTCCAAGCGCCTCGTCGAAAACATGGCCCGCGCGCTCGGCCAGCATCCGCAGCTTATCGCCTGGCAGATTGACAACAGCCTGGGCGGCAATTTCACCGAGGCCGCCTTCAACGAAGACACCCGCCGCGACTGGCACGGCTGGCTCGAAGCCAAATACGAAACCATCCAGCACCTCAACGAACAGCTCGGCCTGCGCCACTGGGGTCAGCTCGTTTCCGCGTGGAACGAGGTGCCGATGCCGATGGCCGCGCCGACGGTTCACAATCCTGCGCTCGTCCTCGACTGGAACCGTTTTTGCAGCGACACCATTGTGCAATTCGCGCGGATGCAGGCGGAGATTCTCCGCGAAATCACGCCCGACCGGCCGGTCACCACGAATCTTCGCGCGCTCCGCCACAAGTTCGATCACTTTGATCTCGCCGGCGTGCTGGATTTTGTGTCCATCGAAAGCACCGCCGCCATCAAAGCCCGGCCCTCGGAAATCGCCTGTGAGATTGACATGCTTCGCTCGTTGAAAAAATCTGAAATCAAAACCCCCGACGGCGACCACGGCTTCTGGGTGATGGAGCAAAAAGCCGGCAATGTGAACTGGCAGGAAGTCAACGCGCTCGTCCGCCCCGGCGTGCTGCGCATGTTCACTTATCAACTCGTCTCGCGCGGCGCGACGGCGGTTTTGTTTTTCCGCTGGCGTCAGGCGCGATTCGGCTCCGAAAAATTTCACGGCGCGGTGCTGCCGCACAATCTCGAAGGCAGCCGCCGCGTGTTCAATGAAATCGCGCAGATCGGCGAGGAACTGAAAATTCTCGCGCCCGCGCTCAAGGACACCAAAGTCACCGCCGAAGCCTGCATCATTTATTCGCACGACAACGACTGGACGCTGCAGCAGCCCAATCCGCCGACCAAATACTTCAGCCTGCGCGAGCACATCCAGCTCATTTATACCGCGCTTCACGACCGCAACATCCTCGTGGATTTCGCGCGGCCGAACGAGGATTTGTCGTCCTACAAAATTGTCTTCGCCCCGTCGCTGCATCTGCTTTCCGCCGGCGATGCCGACCGCCTGAAACTTTATGTCCAGAACGGCGGCACACTCGTCAGCACCTTCAACACCGGCCTCGTGGACGAACACAGCATGGTGCCCGACTCCGGTTTCCCGCACAACCTGACCGATCTGTTCGGCCTCGAAGTGCAGGAGTTCGACACGCTGCCGCCGAGCGAGGAAAATCATCTCACGTTCAAGGGCGCGTTCCCCACCAGCCATCTGCATCCCGCGAAACTCTGGTGCGATCTGATCGAGCCGAAGGGCTGCCAGATTCTCGCGACCTATTCCAAGGATTTTTACGCCGGCAAACCCGCGCTCACCATGAACACCTTCGGCCTCGGCAAGGCCATTTACATCGGCACCCAGAGCCACCAGCATTTTTATCACGACCTCGTCGGCTGGCTGCGGAACATGGGCGGGCTGCATCCGCTGCTAAAAGTGCCGGAAAACATCGAAGTTTCGATGCGCGAAAAAGAAGGCTCGCGCGTTTATTTTCTGCTCAACCACCAGAACTCCCCCGTGCGCATCCAGTTTTACAAGCCGATGCACGACTTCCTCACCGGCAGCAACATCGTGGGCAACTACGACATTCCGCCGCACGGCGTCCTCGTCATTGACGAGCATCCCGACGCCAAAAGCGCGGGCTAAACGCGCCGGGTTTTTGTTTCCTCCGCGAGGTGCATTTGTTGAATTTAATTTTCGCCGCGTTCGCCATTTTGAGCGGCGTGCTTGCGCTTTGGCAATGGTCCGCCGCGCGAAAACTTCCGTTGCACCAAAAAATCGCCGGAGGAAACTTTGCGCCTTGGCGGCCTGGCGTTAAAATCCGTTCGTGTATTTGGCGTGGTTCGCGGTTTCCCTCTTCCGGCCTTGCCGTGCCGTGAAATCGTGCGCGCCGATTGGTTTGCGTCCCTATTTGCGCGGCCCAAACCGTCGCAACGCCCAGCCGCCGAGCGCGACGATGCCGACGGTGCCCACGATCAAATAGGCCAGCACTTTCAGCAGGTTGAACAGTCCGGGGTCCATGATTTTTGGCGAATGGCGGCGTAAAAATTATTTCGCCGCCAGCGCGTCCAGCGCGAGATTGAGCGGCAGCACATTCACGCCCGGCTCGCCGAGAAAGCCCAGGCTGGCGGCATCCGTGTTCGCGCGGATGAGTTCGCGCACTTTGTCCGCGCTCAAGCCGCGCGCTTTGGCGACGCGCGGGGTTTGCAATTCGGCGTTGCGCAAGCTGATGTGCGGGTCCAAGCCGCTGGCGGAAGCGGTCACGGCATCGGCGGGCACCGGTGTGTTGGTGTCGAGATTGTTTTGTGCGCGGTAGCTCGCAATGTTTTGTTTGATGGCATCCGACAGCTTTTGCGAGGTCGGGCCGAGGTTGCTGCCGCCGGAAGCCGTCGGATCGTAGGCCATGCCATTGGCGCCCGCATCGGATGGGCGGGAAATAAAATACTTGTCGGCAGTGAACTGCTGGCCGATCAGGCGCGAGCCGTGGATTGTCCCGGCCTGGTCCACAATCAAACTGCCGTTGGCCTGGTCGTGGAACAGGATTTGCGCGACGCCGAACACGGCGAGCGGATACAGCCCGCAGCAAACAACAGCCAGCATGACCGTGACCATCACGGCGCGGCGGATTTCAGCGAATAGATTTTTCATAATTTGTTTTTTATACAAGTTTCAGGGCTGTGATGAGCAAATCAATGGCCTTGATGCCGACGAACGGAATGATGACGCCGCCCAATCCGTAGATGAGCAGGTTGCGCTGCAAAATGGCGAGCGCGCCAATCGGTTTGAATTTCACGCCGCGCAGCGCCAGCGGAATCAATGCCACGATGATGAGCGCGTTGAAAATGATCGCGCTCAAGATCGCGCTGTTCGGGCTGTGCAGGCGCATGACATTGAGCGGGGCGATGGCCGGGAACGTGCCCATCAACATCGCGGGAATGATGGCGAAGTATTTCGCCACATCGTTCGCGATGCTAAACGTGGTCAGCGAACCGCGGGTGATGAGCAGTTGTTTGCCGATTTCGATGACTTCGAGCAGCTTCGTCGGATTCGAGTCGAGGTCAATCATGTTGCCGGCTTCTTTCGCGGCCTGCGTGCCGGTGTTCATCGCCACGCCCACATCGGCCTGGGCCAGCGCGGGTGCGTCGTTCGTGCCGTCGCCAATCATGGCCACCATGCGTCCGCCGGCTTGTTCCTTGCGGATGAGCGCGAGCTTGTCCTCCGGTTTCGCTTCGGCCAGAAAATCATCCACGCCGGCCTCGGCGGCAATCGCGGCGGCGGTGAGTTTGTTGTCGCCGGTGATCATCACGGTGCGGATGCCCATGCTGCGAAGCTGCATAAAGCGTTCCTTGATGCCGCCTTTGACGATGTCCTTGAGATGAATCACGCCGAGCACTTCCTTGCCCTCGGTGACGACGAGCGGCGTGCCGCCGGCGCGGGAAACTTGGTCAACGGTCTCAACAACCACTTGCGGAAAAATTCCTCCAGCGCGGTCAATCAAAACGCGCATGGCTTGCGACGCTCCTTTGCGGATGCACCGCGCCGGTTTGCCGTCCACCGCCGGAAAATCCACACCGCTCATGCGCGTCTGCGCCGTGAACGGGATGAACACCGCGTGGACCGCCGCCACCTCGCGTCCGCGCAGGCCGAATTTTTCCTTGGCCAGCACCGCGATGCTGCGGCCTTCGGGTGTTTCGTCGGCGAGCGACGCGAGTTGCGCGGCGTCGGCCAGCCGTTCGATGGTGACGAGCGGCGCGGGAATAAATTCCGTGGCCTGGCGGTTGCCCAGCGTGATGGTGCCGGTTTTGTCGAGCAGCAGCACATCCACGTCGCCAGCGGCTTCAACCGCGCGACCGCTCATCGCCAGGACATTTTTCTGAAGCAAACGGTCCATGCCGGCGATGCCGATGGCACTCAACAAGCCGCCGATGGTAGTGGGAATCAAGCACACCAACAGCGCGATCAGCACCGGCACGGAAAACACCGTCGCCGAATAAATGCCGAACGGCTTCAGCGTGATGCAGACGAGCAGGAAAATCAGCGTCAACGCGGCGAGCAAGATGGTGAGCGCGATTTCGTTGGGCGTCTTCTGCCGGCTGGCGCCTTCGACGAGCGCGATCATGCGGTCGAGAAAACCTTCGCCGGGATTGATGGTGACGCGGATTTTGATTTCATCGGACAACACCCGCGTGCCGCCGGTGACAGCGCTGCGGTCGCCGCCGCTTTCGCGGATGACGGGCGCGGATTCCCCGGTGATGGCGGATTCGTCCACGGTCGCCGCGCCTTCGATGACGTCGCCGTCGGCAGGAATCATTTCGCCGGCACGCACGAGGACGACATCGTTTTTGCGCAAGTCATTCGCGCTGACTTCTTCCGCGTGGCCATTTTTGCCGACGCGGCGGGCGACCGTATTGACGCGCGTGCCGCGCAGCGCCTGCGCCTGCGCCTTGCCGCGGCCTTCGGCGACGGCTTCGGCAAAATTGGCAAAGAGCACGGTGAACCAGAGCCAGATTGCGAGTTGGACGATGAAACCACGATCTGCCGTCGCCGTGAAAATGCCGACCGTGGTCAGCGCGGCTCCCACCATCGTCACGAACATGACGGGATTTTTCAGCATCAGGCGCGGGTCGAGCTTTTTGAAGGCGTCGCCCACCGCCGGGCCGGCGATCTTTGCATCGAAAAGAGAAGGTGCTTTGTGCGTCATAAAAATATCGAGGGCCGAGCGATCAAAACAGTTTTCCCTGAAGCATCAGGAAGTGTTCGACAATCGGGCCGAGGGTCAGCACCGGAAGAAAATTCAGCGCGCCGACCAGCAGCACCGTGCCCAGCAACAGAATGATGAACGTGCCGCCGGAGACGGGAAACGTGCCCGCGCTGGCCGGCACCAGTTTTTTTTGCGCGAGCGAACCCGCCAGCGCCATGATGGGAATGATCATCAGGAAACGCCCGAACAGCATGGCGATGCCGAGCGTGGTGTTATACCACGGCGTGTTGGCGGAGAGGCCGGCGAACGCGCTGCCGTTGTTGCCGACGCAAGAGGAATAGGCGTAGAGAATTTTGCTCAAGCCATGCGGCCCATTGTTGTTGAGGCCGGCCAATCCCCAGTTGCT
Organism: uncultured Verrucomicrobia subdivision 3 bacterium; assembly: GCA_903944085.1. Taxonomy (GTDB): domain Bacteria; phylum Verrucomicrobiota; class Verrucomicrobiia; order Limisphaerales; family UBA11358; genus UBA11358. The sequence continues at coordinate 219 of CAJAQO010000307.1, read as the reverse complement.
CACGACGGCCCAGGCCGCGAAACCAAGAATGGTCAGGCAAAGAATCAGCAGCGAAAGCATCGCCATCTTCACCTCGAAGGCTTGGATTTTTTTGCCCAGGTATTCCGGTGTGCGCCCGACCATCAGCCCGGCGATGAACACGGCGAGCACAACGAACACGAGCATCCCGTAAAGTCCCGCGCCGACGCCGCCGATGATAATTTCGCCGAGCTGGATGTT
>CAJAQO010000306.1 GCA_903944085.1 uncultured Verrucomicrobia subdivision 3 bacterium | reverse complement strand
TGGCGTGACCTCCAAGCCCGTTGGTGCGACCTCCAAGCCCGTTGGCGCGACCTCCAAGCCCGTTGGCGCGACCTCCAAGCCCGTTGGCGTGACCTCCAAGCCCGTTGGCGTGACTTCCAAGGCCGTTGGCGCAATACCCCAGCCGGAAAAGACGGAGCGCCGGGATTGGGAGTGCGCGGAACATGTCCGCGCTTTGGAACTGGGAGACACGTCTCCCAGTGGGAAAGCGGCGACGTGTCGCCGCACTCCAAGTTGGCGTGACTTCCAAGCCATTCTCATTTCTTGCGCGGGGCGGCATATTTCATTACCGTTTCGGCCTTCGATTTTACGATTTTATTTTTATGGCATTACTCAACGACAATTATCTCAAACTCAAGGCCGGTTATCTGTTCCCGGAGATCAGCCGGCGCGTGAAGGCGTTTTGCGACGCCAATCCCGAAGCGGCCAAGCGTCTCATTCGCTGCGGTATCGGGGATGTGACCGAGCCGCTGCCAACCGCCGTGGTTTTTGCGATGCACCAGGCCGTGAACGAAATGGCCGTGCGCGAGACCTTCAAGGGCTATGGCCCGGAGCAGGGTTACGACTGGCTGCGCCACGCCATCGCGCAAAATGATTTCCGCGCGAAGGGCATGGACGTGGCGGACGATGAGATTTTTGTCAGCGACGGCTCGAAATGCGATTGCGGCAACATCCTCGACATCCTTGGCAGCAAGAACAAAATCGCCATCAGCGATCCCGTTTATCCCGTCTATGTGGACACGAACGTGATGGCCGGCCATACCGGCGAGGCGAACGAGGCGGGCGCTTACGCCAAGCTGGTTTATCTGCCGTGCAAGCCGGCGAACGGTTTCATTCCGGTGCCCCCGAAGCGGCACGTGGATGTCATTTATCTTTGCTCGCCGAACAATCCGACCGGCGCGGCCGCCACGCGCGAGCAGCTGGAGGTGTGGGTGAAATACGCGCTCGAACACCAGGCGATCATTTTGTTTGATGCGGCTTACGAGGCTTACATCACCGAACCGGGCGTGCCGCATTCCATTTACGAGATTCCCGGCGCGCGCGAGTGCGCCATTGAGTTCCGCAGTTGCTCGAAGAACGGCGGTTTCACCGGCGTGCGCTGCGCCTACACGGTCGTGCCGAAATCGCTCAAGGCGCAGACCAAGACCGGCGAGTTCAAACCGCTGCATCCGCTGTGGAACCGCCGCTCGACGACGAAGTTCAACGGCGTCAGCTATATCATCCAGCGCGCGGCGGAGGCGCTCTATTCGCCCGACGGCAAATTGCAAGTGGATGCGCTCATCAAACATTATCTCGGCAACGCGGAGGTTTTGCGCAAAGGCGCGAAGCAAGCCGGGCTGAAAGTGTTTGGCGGCGTCAACGCGCCGTATATCTGGGTGCGCACGCCGAAAGGCGTCACAAGCTGGCAGGCGTTTGATAAAATTTTGAACGATGCCAATGTGGTCATCACGCCCGGCTCGGGCTTCGGCTCGAAGGGCGAAGGCTATTTTCGTATCAGCGCGTTCAACAGCCGTGCCAACGCCGAGGAAGTCGCGCGCCGGTTGCAGGAATTGAAATGGTGAAGCTTGTTCGCTAGTCGCCGCAACTGCCGCGGGCGATGGCACGACGCCGACGCCCGGGCCGCTAAAACCGGACCGGGTGAAGATTACATTTGCCGGCGTCGCCGGCGTCGCCCATTTTAAACGCATGAACATTTCCGTCGAACATATCGCCATCGTTGCCCAAAACCCCGTCGCGCTGAAGCAATGGTATGAACGCGTGCTGGGTGCCCAGCCGCTTTGGGACAACGGCCAGAATCCGCCCACGTGCCTGATTTCATTGGCGAATGTTTGGTTTGAAATTTATCCGGCGGAGACGCCGCTGCCGGCGCGCGGCAACAACAAGCTGCAAGGTTTCCGGCATCTGGCGCTGCGCGTGCCGTCGCTCGCAGCGGCGAAAGCGGAACTGGAAGCGCACGGAGTGAAGTTCACCGAGGAAGTCCGGCCAGCGGCGGGCGGCGGCAAAGTTTTATTTTTTGAAGACGGCGAGGGGAACCTGCTGCATTTCGTCGAGCGCCCGGCGGATTTCAAATTGGCGGACTGAGGGTTTTCTTCTGGCCGCGCACGACCAGCAGAGGAATGGTGGAATTGTGGCGGACTTGCGTGATGGTGCTGCCGTGGAACAGGTCGCCCAAAAGCCGGTGGCCGTGGCCGGCCATCGCAATCAAATCGCAGTTTTCCGACTTGGCGGTTTTGATGATTTCCTCGGGCGGATCGCCGAGCGCAAGCATCGTTTCTGCCTGCAAACCTTCGGAGCGAAGCTGACGGGCGACGCGGTCGAGATATTCCCGGTCGGTTTTCATTTCCTCGGACTCGGCGAGCTTGAGCTGATTGAAATTGCGCGCCACCCAGCCGTCGGCGACATGCAGCAGCAGCAGTTTCGCCCCGGTCAATTTCACCAGCGGCCGGACGTGATCCAGGATGGCCTGATCCGTCGCGCTGTTTTCCAGCGGGATGAGAATGTGATGATACATGGTTGTTGGCTACTGGGTTGGCACGGGCAGGCCAAGGTGCCCGTAAATGGTCTTCAGGACGGTCGCCGGCATGAAGGCGTCAAAAAGCAGCTTCACGTTCAGGATGATGATGACGGCGGTGGTCGTCCAGCCGAGAATTTTAAGCCCCAGCCGGTTGGCGAAAGCGCCCATCTTGGCCTTTTCGTTGGTGAACCGCATGAGCGGCCAGACGGCAAAGCCCAATTGCATCGAGAGCACGACCTGGCTGGCGATGAGCAGTTGCGTGGTTTTGCTTTCGCCGAAAAAGCCGATGACGCAGACCGCCGGCACAATGGCAATGAGCCGCGTGATGAGCCGGCGCAGCCACGGGCGCAGCCGGATGTTCACGAAGCCTTCCATCACGACCTGGCCGGCGAGCGTGCCGGTGAGCGTGGAATTCTGCCCCGAAGCCAGCAGCGCCACGGCAAACAGGAGGCCGGCCCCGCCGACGCCGAGCAGCGGACTCAACAATTTATAGGCGTCCTGAATTTCCGCCACATCCTGATGTCCCGACCAGTGAAACGCCGCCGCCGCGAGCGCGAGAATCGCACCGTTCACCAGCAGCGCAAACATGAGCGCCACGGTGGAGTCAATCGTGGCAAATTTGATGGCCTCGCGTTTGCCTTCCGGATTCTGCGCGAACTTGCGCGTCTGCACGATGGACGAATGCAGGTAAAGATTGTGCGGCATGACGGTTGCGCCGATGATGCCAATCGCGACATAAAGCATGTTTTGGTTGGTCAGAATTTCCGGGCTGGGAATGAACCCCAAAAGCATCGGCCCGACGTGGGGTTTGGAAAAAAACAGTTCGGCACCGAAACAGCCGGCGATGGTCGTGATGAGTGTGATGACCAAAGCTTCGATGTAACGAAAACCTTTGCTTTGCAAAAACAGGACCGCGACCACGTCCAGCGCGGTGATGACGCAGCCCCAGACCAGCGGAATGTGAAAGAGCAGTTGCAGCGCGATGGCGGAGCCGACGACTTCGGCGAGATCGCATGCGGCGATCGCAATTTCGCAGAGAATCCAAAGGAACCAGACCGTGGGCGTGGAATAGTGGTCGCGGCAAGCCTGCGCCAAGTCGCGGCCGGTGGCCACACCGAGCTTAATGCTCAAATGCTGCAGCAGAATCGCCATCAGGTTGGAAATCATGACGACCGACAACAGCGTGTAGCCAAATTGCGCGCCGCCCGCCAGATCCGTCGCCCAGTTGCCCGGATCCATGTAGCCGACCGCGATGAGAAATCCGGGACCGGAGAACGCAAACAGCTTCCGCCAAAACGAAGCCGTGACCGGAACCAGGATGCTGCCGTGAACTTCCGAGAGCGACGTCTGGCCCGCCGGCTTGCGCCAGGCGGATTCGGGAACGGACTTTTCGGTTGGATTCAAGCTCATGCCGGCAAAAAGTTAAAATTCCCAATGCAGTCGCGCACTGAAAACCGACACCGGCCCGCGATCCCGGTTGAACGCGGGATCGCTGATGAATTGATAGTCGAGCGTGCTGTGGATGGATTTCCAGAGTTTGAAATCGTAATACGTTTCGATAATTTTCTCCCAGCCGTAATTCAAATTGCCATCGCCCGCGAGTATGCCCGTGCCGCCAGCCATGAAAAATTCCTGATGCACCTTGGAAATTCCGTTGAGCACGCCGGCGAGTCCGAACGTGTCATCGGGCCGCTGCCAGGCCTCGCCTTTGACGCTGACGCCGGCCGTCGCCGTGTAATCCACATCGCTAAACACCCACGCCTGATTGTTGCCATCGCTCCAGCCGAGCCGCGAAAAGACGCCGACATTCTTGGCGATTTCCTGTTCGAGATTCAAGCCGAAGCCATATTTGTAACGGAAGGCGGCGGTGGCGTTGATATCGGCCGGCCGGGTCGGACTATTCACTGCAGCCTGATAGCTGCCCATATTGGCGCGGTTTATGTAAGCGAGAAAACGGATAGCGCCCGGATGAGCCTTGATGTCATAACGGCGCTCAAATTCCGTCACCATGCCCCAGGCATCCAGCAACGGACCATCTTGTGCCGAGCCGTCAAATGGCCATTTGAAAATCCGGTCATCACCGGTCAAGGAATTCGAGAAACGCGGCATCTGGAAAAATCCGTAGCGCAAAGTCCACTTTGGCTGGTTCAATTCCACGGCCAGTCCGGTGGTGTAACCAATGGCATCCGCCGGGTAATCCCAGGCCTCATTCGCCATCAGCGCCCAGTTCATAAACTGCGTGCGCGGATCGTTCGCGTAGGCGTTGTTGTCGAAAACATCCTTCGCGCTCATCCGTCCGAGCGTGAACGTGAGGCGCGAAATATCCTGCTTGCCGGCGAGGGTGAGTTGGTCATCAGGCAAGTCTTCCTGCTCGCCGCCCAAGCCGATGGTCTGGCGAATGAACAGGCGCGAAATCGTGCCGTTGGGAACGCTGGTGCCGAGACGAAAAGCCTCGCCGTTGGGAAATCCATCCACGCCGAGTGTGTTGTTCACGCCAAAGCCCTGCCACATCATGCCGTCAATGTGCGCCTCGGCCCCGTGCCACAGGTGGACGCCGGCCATCAAGTCGAGTGAAACGGATTCACGCGTCTGTCCGCCATTGGGCAGGCTGTTCGGCCCGGAATATTTTGAGGAAAAGCCGGGATAGCCCTGCACGATGTCCGTGTTCTGCGCGTGCCAGTTCCATGCCGGCGTCAAATTGGTGGCTGAATTTTCCAGCGCGGGAATTGGTTCCGCCGCACCGGAGCCGTTTGGGGCCAGGCATAACAGGCCGGCGGTCGCCGCCAGCCACGGTTGCGTGGCCGACCGGCGCGGTCCGTCGGCTGGGAAGAAATTTGCCTCACTCCAACACATGCAAGTTCAAACATACAAATCCGGCCGCGCGCCGTCAACGCAAATGTAGCCTTGGTTACAAAATTAAACCTCGACTAAATGAGCCGCCGGGGATTATTTTTCAACCGATGCCACGCTCCCGAAAACAACCTCTCACCACGCCGCCCGCCGAGGTTCGGCCGCCAGCGCAACAGGCCGAGAACTTTCGCCGCTCCCGGTGCGACCGGGCGCTGGAGGTGGCGCAGGATTATGTGGAAGCCATCGCCGACCTGACCGCGACGCTGGGCGAAGCACGCGTGGTGGATCTGGCGCGGCAGATGGGCGTGACGCATGTGACCGTCAACCGCACCCTTGCGCGGTTAAAACGGGCGGGCTTTGTGAACACCAAGCCGTATCGCGCCATTTTTCTCACCCGCGCGGGCCATCAGCTTGCGGACGAATGCCGGCAACGGCACAAGACCGTTGTGGCGTTTCTCCATTCGCTCGGCATTTCGGAACGCACCGCCGAGCTGGACGCCGAAGGCATCGAGCATCATGTCAGCCCCGAAACCCTGGCGGCCTTTGAACGCCGTTTGAAACAGCACTGAAGCTCGTGTCGGCCACGAATGCTTTCGTGTGCGTCGCCGTTGACCAACTGCCACGTTCCCGCCGCCGCACTTTCAAATGGCCATTTGTTGGCGGTGGTTTAAATTTCCAGCGCGGACGCATGAAAAAATATCTCCACGTCATCAACATCGGATTGCAAAGCAATCTGGCGTATCGCTTCAATTACCTCACGCGCACGCTATTCAGCTTCATCCCGCTCTTCGCCATGATTTCGCTCTGGCAAAAAATCGGCGGCGCCCAAAATTCCGGCTGGACCACGGCGGAGATGATTTTTTACTACCTGCTCGTCGCGGTGGTGGACGTGCTGACGGCGGTGAATGAAGATGACTGGCAGATCGCCGCCGACATCCGCGAAGGCAACATCAGCCAATTCCTGCTCAAGCCGGTGGATTATCTGTGGTATCGGCTCAGCCTGTTTTTTGCCGGGCGCATTGCGTTCATTGCCGTGGCCGGGATTCCGCTGGCGGTTTTCATTTTCTGTTTCCGGCAATACGTCCTGCCGCCCGTCAATCTCACCGCGCTGCTGGTGTTTCCCGTTGCGCTGGTGCTGACCGCGCTGCTGCAATTTTTTATTTCGTATGCGATGGCCATGCTGGCGTTCTGGCTGCTGGAAATTTCCACCTTCATCTTCATTTTATTCGCGTTTGAATATCTGGCCAGCGGCCATTTGTTTCCGTTGGACATTTTGTCACCGCCGCTCAAACAGATTCTTTTTCTTACGCCGTTCCCGTATCAAATGTATTTTCCCATCAGCATTTATCTCGGCAAAGCAGTCGGCGCGGAAATGTGGTGCGGGCTGGGCATTCAATTCCTCTGGGTCATCGCGGCCTACGTCTTTGCGCGGTTCATGTGGCGGCGCGGCATCAAAAAATATTCCGCTTTCGGCGGCTGATTCAGCCGCGCGCGACGATTTGTTCCATTGCCCAGCGCGCATGTTCCGCAATCAAAGCTTCAGGATCGTGCGCCGATTTTTCCAAGACGGGCAGGGCGGATTTGTCGCCGACATTTCCCAGCGCGACGCAAATATTTCGCAGCAGGCCGCGCCGTTTCGTGCGCAGCATCGGCGTGCCGGCAAACCTGGCTTTGAAACTGGCGGCATCGAGCTGGAGCATTTCAATCAAATCAGGCGACTGCAAATCCGCGCGGACATGCGGCTTCATTAAATTTCCCTCGCGCGCAAATTTGTTCCACGGACAGACTGCGAGGCAATCATCGCAGCCGTAAATTCGATTGCCAATGGCCGGCCGCAGTTCGACGGGGATTGCGCCTTTCAATTCAATCGTCAAATAAGCAATGCACTTGCGGGCATCCAGTTGAAACGGCGCGATGATCGCATTGGTCGGACAGGCGGCAAGACAGCGTGTGCAGTTGCCGCAGTGATTTTTTTCCGGCGCGTCGGGCGCGAGTTCCAGCGTCGTCAAAATCTCCGCCAGAAAAATCCAGTTGCCCAGCTTGCGGCTGATGACGTTGGTGTGCTTGCCCACAAAGCCAAGGCCGGCGCGTTGCGCAAAATCACGTTCCAGCAGCGGCCCGGTGTCCACATACCAAAGCGAGCGCGTTTCCGCGCCGCCAAGCTGGTTGACGAACTGCGTCAGACTTTTCAGACGTTCGCCGAGCATCTCATGGTAGTCAGTAAATTGGGCGTAGCGGGCGATGACGCCGGTGTTCCGCTTTCCGCTTTCCGCTTTCCGCTTTTGAATTTCGTAACTCACCGCGAGCGTGATGATGCTGTTTGCACCGGCCAAAACTTTCTGCGGCTCGACTCGTTTCTCCGCATTGCGTTCCAGCCAGGTCATTTCACCGTGATTTTTTTGCGCGAGCCAGTGTTGAAATTTTTCCGCGCTGGCGGGCGGAGCCGCGGTGGTAAAACGGCAGTCGTCGAAGCCGAGTTCCGCCGCGCGCTGACGGATGGCAGCATTCATCGCGCCGGGCGGGTGGCCAGCTTGAACTGCAAGACAATCTGCTGCGCGACTTCGCGGGCGGAGCGCTGGTCGGTGTTAATCAGCACGTCGGCCTGTTTGTAGAACGGTTCGCGCACGGCCAGCAGCTCGCGGATTTTCCGCTGCGGGTCCGGATCGTGAAGCAGGGGACGATGCGACTGGTTGCGGACGCGTTCCCAGATTTTTTCCGGCGCGGCCCAAAGACAAACCACCAGCGCGTGAGCTTTGAGCGCCTTGAGATTCTCCAAGTTCGTGGGCAGCCCGCCGCCGGTGGAAATCACGGTTTTGTTTCGCGCCGCCAGTTCGCCCACAATCTGCCGCTCCAGCGCGCGAAAGGCCGGTTCGCCGTCTTTCGCAAAAATATCGGCAATCGTCCGACCGGTGCGGGTCTGGATGAGGTCGTCGGTATCGAGAAATTCAAAATGCAGGTATTCGGCAATCACGCGGCCAACCGAGGTCTTGCCCGTGCCCATGAAGCCGACGAGCGCGAGGTTGGCGAGATGACGACCATTGTGCATGGCCATGAATTAGCGGAAAATCGCGGTGGACGCACGCCAAAATCGCCTGCTCGACACATCGGCAGCCGTTTGGTAAGCTAGCAGCGTGAAATTGCCGCCGCTCATTCTGGCCTCGGCTTCGCCGCGCCGCGCGGAACTCCTCAAGCTGTTGAAGCTGGATTTTCGAATCTTGCCGGGCAGCGTGACGGAAGTGGCGCACGAACATCTGTCGCCACTGGAAGTTTGCCAGCTCAACGCCCACCGCAAAGCCTTCGCCGTGGCCAAAAAAAATCCCGACGGGCTGGTGCTCGGCGCGGACACGCTCGTGTTTCTGGACAATGAAATTCTCGGCAAGCCGCGCAGCCTGGCGGAAGCGCGTCAGATGCTGACGCGGTTGCAAGGGCGACACCATCAAGTGGTCACCGGCGTCAGCCTGATGCATTTGCGCAAACATCACGAGCGGATTTTTGCGGCCAGCACGGACGTTTTATTTCACCCGCTTGATGCCGCGCAAATCCGGGAATACGTGGCCAAAGTGCATACGCTGGACAAGGCGGGCGCTTACGCCATTCAGGAATTTGGCGAGAAAATCATCTCGGAAATTTCCGGCTCCTACAGCAACGTCGTCGGCCTGCCAGTGGAACTGCTGCGCGAGGAATTGCTGACTTGGGGTGAGATTCGAAATTTCCGAGGCGGGTGGCCGCGCTTGCCATAACCAGCTTCAACGCAGTTCCGGATGTTCCGCGAGCAGCCGTTCGAGGTTCTTTCGCGCCTCGGATAAATTTGCATCCAGCCGCAGCGCTTCCCGCAGATGCCGCGCCGCCTCGGCCGACCGGCCAAGATTGGCGTCAGCGCCGCCCAAGCCGAGCTGCGCCGGCGCGGAGTTCGGACGCACCGAAATGGAATTGCTGAAACAGTTGGCGGCGTTCGTCCAACTGGCGTGCTGCGCAAAATAAATTCCCAAATCAAATTGGATGTCCGCATCGCGCGGCTCCAGCGCGGCGGCGGTTTCCAAATGGGCGAGCGCCTCGGCCGTCTGGCCCAGCGTCAGCAGGCACATCGCCAGGTTGAACTGACTTTGCGGAAAGCGCGGCTCCGTTGCCACGGACGCGCGGTAGAGAAACAGCGCGTGCGCGTCATCGCCGATTTTTTCGTAGGCCTTGCCGAGACAGTTTTCAGCGGAATAATTGTCCGTCGTCACCTCCATCGCGTGCCGGAATAGCGTGATGCTGTCGCGCCAATAGGAAATTTGCACCGCTGTGATCCAGACGCAACCCAGCAGCACCGCGCCGCCGAGACCGGCTAAAATTATTTTTCCGCGCGGGTGCGGTGCAAAATATCCGGCAACGCCCCAGACCAGCGCGATGAAAAATCCGATGCTGGGAATATAAGTGTAGCGGTCGGCCATGGACGCCGCGCCGACTTGAACCAGTCCGATCGTCGGAACCAGCGTGCCGAGAAACCAGAACCAGCCGACGGCGAGGAAGGGTTTTTTGCGCCAGTCGCGGAGGCATAGAATCGTCCAGACGACCAGCACCGCCGCCGCGCCAAGCGCGAGCACCACCGGCCAGTGTCGCGGGTGCGGATAAATGATGGCCAGATCGGTGGGCCAGAAAATTTTGGCGGTATAGCGCGCATAAGCCAGCACGGCGGTGGCGAGCCGTTCGCTCCACGGCATTTGCCCCACCACGGCACCGCCGCTGTTCTGGACGAGATAAGTCACGGCACTGCCGGTGAACGCGAGGGCGAAGAACGGAATTTTTTCGAGCAGCAGCGCTTTCAAATTGGCAATCGGCAATCGGCAATCGGCGATCCGGTTGAGCGGCCAAAAATCCAGCAGCAACAAAACGAATGGCAGCGTGACGACCATCGGTTTGCTCATCAAACCAAACGCAAAAAACACCAGGGCCAGCACGTAGAATAAAACGAATTTGGACTTTGGACTTTGGGCTTTGGAACAAGCCGTAAATCGCGCATAGGCCATGAGCGTGAGCAGCCAGAAGAAGGTGCTTAAAACATCTTTGCGTTCGGCGGCCCACGCAACGGATTCGACGTGCAGCGGATGCCAGGCGAACAGCGCCGCAACAAATGCGCTCCGCCACATCGCGCCGGTCAGGCTGCGCAAAAGAACGAACAGCAGCAGCGTGTTCGTGACATGGAACAGCAGGTTGACGAAGTGATGGCCGCCGGGGTTGACGCCGAACAATGTGCAGTCGGCTTGATGCGAAACCCAGGTGAGCGGATGCCAGTTCGCCTGCTCGGAAGATTGCATGGCCCAGACCAGATTCGTCCAGCTCAAGCCCGTGACGACGTGCGGATTGGCGGTGATGTATTGTTCGTCGTCGTAAAGAATGAACGGATGGCGGGTGATCGGCCAGTAAAGCGCCAGCGTTCCCAGTGCCAGCGCGAGGCAGATGAGGGCGAAATAATTTTTTCCGGCCGCCGGTGCGGGCGATTCAGAATTTGACGAACTCATGCTGGCGGCGGGTGAACCGGCAGGTTTCGGTATAGCCGACGCTGCGGGCCAGCGCGATGGCCTCGGCAAAATTCATCCCCACTTCTGCCGGCGCGTGGGCGTCGGAACCAAAGGTGATGGGCACACTTTTGCGCCAGGCGATGTCCAGCAACTCGGCGCAGGGATATATTTCCCGGCAATCCTTCCGCAGTCCGGCGGTGTTCAGCTCGATGGCGCAGCCGGCCTGGGCGGCGGCGTTTAGAAAATCTTGGTAGAGTTGCCGGCAGTTCTGCCACGGGCGGATGCTGAATTTTTTTGGCAAATCCGCGTGGCCGATGATCTGAAACAACTTGGATTTGGCCGCCAGCGAGAGCCGTTCAAAATAGAGCGTCCACACTTCGAACGGATCGCGCTTTTTCCATTCGGCCAGCTTGGCGGGATTGTCAATGTCCCACGAGTCGGAAATATAATGCACGGAGCCGATGAAATAATCCCACGGATGCCGCGCGGCGAGCTGGCGGATCCATTTTTCGTGGCCGGGAATATAATCCACTTCCAGCCCCAGCCGGATGGTGAGCTGCGGAAACGCAGTTTGCGCCAGCCGGACTTTGGCGACGTATTCATCCAGTTGGCGGTCGAACATCCGCCAGTCGTCAAAATCATCGCGCGGCATCGGCGAGTGGTCGGAAAAACCAATTTCGGTCAGCCCCAGTTCGACGGCGCGACGGGCGTAATCCACCGGCTCGCCCACCGCGTGACGGCAGAGCGGCGTATGCATGTGGTAATCGGCAGGCAACTGCATGGCGCTCAGTTTCAGCTTTCAAGTTTCAAGTTTCAAGTGTTGAATTAATGGCGGGGAACGGCAAAAAGCGAGTTCGATGCCGGCCTGAAATGCATCATCATTGCGGCGGCGGTTCGTGGCCGTGGTTATCTTATCGGATGGGCGAAAACAATTTTCTAAAGCCTCGGTGATTTCAACCGATGACAAGATGCGAAGTAAAAGAAAAAACCGCAACCGATCAATAACTAATTGAATACAAATTTATGAGCAGCATTTCCAACATTTCCGGCGTGTCTTCAGCCACGAATCCTTACCAGGTCTCGAACCAGAACGGTTTTGCGCAAACCGTTCAGGATTTCAAAGCCATCGGCAACGCGCTTCAATCCGGCAATGTGGCCAACGCGCAAAGCGCCCTGGCCACCTTCCAGCAAAATCTGACCGGCAGTTCGCAGACGACGACCAGCCAGCCGTTTGGGAAAAACAGCCAGGCGAACACGGACTACCAAAGCTTGACGAATTCGCTCCAGTCCGGCGATCTGGCAGGTGCGCAAAAGGCTTTTACCAGTTTGAAGAACGACCTTAATTCATCCCCCTCAACCTCATCTGCCCAAGCCGCACACAAAGGTCATCACCACCATCATCACGCTGCCAGCGCCACCTCGCCAACGACTTCGCCCAGCAGCGCCAGCAGCAGCGATGGCACTTTGAATGTGACCGCGTAGTCGGCGCTGTCAATTTTGGATCAGCAGGCCGCCTCTTTACCGGGGCGGTTTTTTGTTGCCGGCACCGGCATAAAAAAAGGCTGCGGCGCACCGCAGCCCGGAGTGGCAATGAGGAATTTACTTTGCGATCATTCCGCTCTGGCGGGCGAAATTGAACAACCCGCCGGCGTCCACGACGGGGCGCACGTCGCCGAGCGGTTTGAAATGATACACTTTGCCGGTCGCTTGGGCAGTGACGGTCGCGGCGTCGAGGTCAACGGTCACGACATCGCCAGTTTTCAAAACGTCGCAGAGGCGCTCGGTGATTTCGCAGGGATACAGTTCGCCGGTGGCGACGCAGTTGCGGAAAAAGATGCGCGCAAAACTTTCCGCGAGCACGAGCTGGCAATTGGCCGAACCCATCGCGATGGGCGCGTGTTCGCGCGAGCTGCCGCAGCCGAAATTTTTTCCGCCGACGACGATGGGATAATCGCTGTCGAGCTGGCCGTCCTTGACGTAGCGGATCGGATAAAGCGACTTGGGCAGACCGTCGAGCGCATAGCTGCCGAGCTTTTCATATTCCTCCGCAATGGTGGGCACGAGGTTCAAAAATTGCGCGGAAATGATCTGGTCAGTGTCAATATTGTCGCGCACGACATAAACGGGGCCGGTAAAAACAGATTGCATAACGCGCTTAATGTGCCGTGCGCCGACGCAAGTTTCAATCAGATTTCAACTGTTTGACTTCGACGCCGAGCAGGCAGACATCATCGGAGAATTCCAGATGGCCGGAAAAGCGGCGGATGGCCTCCAAAGTTTTCGCGAGCAGCGCCTTGGTGGGCAGCGCGCCCAGTTCCAGAATCGTTTCGGCCAGCCGTTCCTGGGTGAAAATTTCGTCATTCTGGCCGGCTTCTTCGGTCAAGCCATCCGTGTAAAGCACGATGAGATCTTCCGCCTGCATGGGCCGTTGATAAGTCGGGAAAATCGAATTTTGGAACAGTCCCAGCGCCGGCCCTTTTTTGCCGCCGGGATCGCGCGTGAGCACTTCCACTTTGTTCGCCTGGCGTTTCAATTGCAGCGGATCGGGATGCGCCGCACTGGCGTAGGTCAATTTTCCGGTGGCCACATCGGCCACCAAATAAAATGCGGTGGCAAACATCGTCGTCCCGGCCTGCCGGAAAACTTTGAACAGCGCCTGGTTGATTTCCGTCAGCAACTGGCCGGGGTCGGTGGCCTTGACGCTAAAATCTCCGACCAGCGCCCGCAGCATGGCGGTGACGAGCGCGGCGCGCACATCGTGGCCCATGACATCGCAAATAAAAATGCCCACGGAGGTTTCCGAAAGCGGGAAAACATCAAAAAAATCGCCGCTGACCGCGCCGCTCGGAATGTAAAAACTGTAAAATTTCAACGCTGCCGGCTGGTCCGGGCCGCAGACCACGGCGGGGAAACTTTGCGGCAGCATTGCGATTTGCAGTTCGCGCGCCATCCGCAGCTCTTCCTCAATCTGCAGGTTTTTCTTGTGCAACTGCTGGGTGCGTTCCGCCAGCGTCAATTCCGCGAGCTTGCGCTTGGTGATGTCGCGGGAAATGCCAAACGTTCCCACCATGCGGCCGGACTGATTGCGCAACGGCATTTTGGTGGTGGACACCCAAGTAACGCTGCCGTCCGGCCACGTTTCACTTTCCTCGATGCCTTCCAGCGGCTGGCCGGTGCGCAAAATGGTTTGCTCGTCGGCCAGCGCCTGTTCCGCGTGCGGTTTGGTGAAATAGTCCGCATCGGATTTCCCAATCGCCTGCTGCGGATCAGCCAGACGATGTTTCTTCGCCAGCGCCCGGCTGATCATCAGAAACCGGCTGCGGAGGTCCTTGAAATAAACCGCGTCGGGAATGCTGTCCATCAGCGTCTGCAACAAAAAACCTTCGTGGTTATGCGCCATTTGGCAGTAATGCCGGTCCAGCGTTTTCCGAACCGTCTTTACCAAAATGGACGCGGTCAACTGCGGTTTGAGCAGATAATCCTGCGCCCCGACACAAATTGTGCGGGCCGCAATCTCCTCGCACTCCACTTCCGCCAGCACCACCAGCGGCGTGTGCGGCGCGACGGCATGAACCTGATTGAAGGCGTTCAATCCCTGACCGTCCGGTAACACCAAGTCCATTATGATGAGGTCATAAAAATTGGCGTTGATCTTTTCCAGGCCCGCCGCCAGGGTTTCGCAACGAACCAATTCAAATCCACCGGCCGACAGCAGCGCGGTGCAGACGGGATCTTTTTCAATCAGCAGCAGTCTGGGTATGGTTTTTGACATTACGGCGACAACGTGGTTGGGTCAGGTTTTGCCTTCAAGCTAACGGCTCGTCTCCCGGCTGTCCAGTGCGACCACTCATTGGTGCTGTCCTAATCTTAATCGTCATCTTAATCATAATCGTCCTTTGATGCGGATTAAGATGACGATTAAGATTAGGATCAGGCCACTGCCAACTCATTTTGCAGGCGGAAGTTTGTTTTCCCGGCGGCGCAGGGCGATGACCGCCGCCGTGCAAGCCGTCCAAGTGGGCAGGTCTTCCAAGAGCGGAATCAGTTCAACGACGAACGTGGGCAGAAACAATACATGAAAGCCGATGACCCAGCTCAATAAAATCATCGCCACGAAATCAATCGCCTGATCAATGAATGCCCAGCCGAGCGGGCCGAGCAGCAGTTGCAAGCCGTCGGCCGCCACGGCGATGGCCAGCGCGAGGACCATGCGGGTCCGGGTGACGGACGGTGCGCGGAAGAGCGAATGAAGTTTTTCCGGCAAATGCATCGGGTGTAATTAAAACCAATCGGCTTGCCGTATTAAAGCCCGTTTCTTAAATTGGCGTGTGCTCGACATCAAACTGATCCGCGAAAAAACTGATTTCGTCCGCCAGCGCCTCGCCACGCGCGGGGCCGGGGACGAATTGAAAATTGACGAACTGCTCAAGCTCGACGAACAACGCCGGAAATCCCTGGCCGAAGTGGAAACGCTGAAATCCCTGCGCAACCGCGTGTCAAAAGAAATTGGCGCGTTGATGGGGCAGAAGAAACTCGCCGAGGCCGAGGCGAAGAAAACCGAAACGCGCGAGTTGGGCGATAAGATTTCCGCGCTGGAAAAGCAGGTGGCCGAAAGCGAGACCGCGCGCGATGCGCTGATGCTGCAATTGCCGAATCTGCCGCACGAATCGGTGGTGCTCGGCAAAAGCGCCGAGGATAATCCGGAGATTCGGGTTTTTGGCGGGAAGGCGAACTTCGCCTTCAAACCGAAGTCACACGTCGAATTGTGCGAGTCGCTCAAGCTGGTGGATTTTGCCCGCGCGGCGAAACTCTCCGGCAGCGGCTTTTTGCTCTACACGAATTGGGGCGCGCGGCTGGAACGGGCATTGATTTCGTTCCTGCTCGATTTGCACATCACGCAACACGATTACACGGAAGTCTCGCCGCCGTTCATGGTCGGTGAGCAGTGCATGGTCGGCGTCGGGCAGTTTCCAAAATTCAAAGACCAATATTACGGCGTGGCCGAAGGCGGTCGCGCGGAAGAACTGGGAAAACTGTATCTCGTCCCGACGGCGGAAACGCCGGTGGCCAATATTCATCGCGAAGAACTTTTGGCGGAAAAACAGTTGCCGATAAAATATTGCGCCTACACGCCGTGTTTTCGCGGCGAAGCCGGCGCGGCGGGTGTCGGCACGCGCGGGATGATTCGCGTGCATCAGTTCGACAAAGTTGAATTGATCAAAATCGTGAAGCCGGAGCATGGCTACGACGAATTGGAAAAAATGGTGGCGAACGCGGAAAAGGTTTTGCAACTGCTTGGCCTGCATTACCGCGTGATCATGCTGTGCACCGGCGACATGGGTTTTGGCAGCGCGAAGACTTACGACATCGAAGTCTGGGCGCCAGGGCAGGGGAGCTATCTCGAAGTTTCGAGCTGTTCGAACTGCGAGGATTTTCAATCACGCCGGATGAATCTGCGCTTCAAAACCGAAACGGGCGAAAATAAATTTCCGCACATCCTCAACGGCAGCGGCACCGCGCTGGCGCGGCTGTTTGTGGCGCTGATTGAAACGCACCAGCAGGCGGACGGCAGCGTGCTGATTCCGCAGGCTTTGCAGCCGTATCTCAAAACCGACCGCATTTCTGCATGACCGTATTTATTTGCGATATACGATTGACGCGGTTATCAGCCTGCGGCACGTAAATCGTAAATCGTAAATCCATGAAAATTTTGCTCGCCAGCAGCGAAGTGTATCCGTTCTCGAAAACAGGCGGCTTGGCGGACATGGTTGGCGCGCTCGGCCGCGCGCTCGTCAACGCGGGGCACGAGGCGGTCGTGGTCACGCCGCTATATCGCGGCATCCGCGAAAAGTATCCGGCGATGCGCCGCGTGGACTGGCATTTTGATTTGCCGCTTGGATTGCACAACGCCACGGCGGAATTGTGGGAACTGGACCGCGTCGGCGAGGCGAAAATTTATTTCATAGATCATCCCGGCTATTTCAACCGCGCCGGAATTTATCTGGAGAATCACATCAGCTACGCCGACAACGCCGAGCGCTACATTTTTTTCTCCAAGTGCGTGGTGAATCTCGCGCGGTATCTGCCGTGGCGTGCGGAGGTGGTCCACGTCCACGACTGGCAGGTGGCGCTCGTGCCAGCCTTGATTTTGCAGCAGAAAAAGGAAGGGTGGGGGAATCCGCCGGCCACGTGCCTGACCATTCACAACCTCGCGTATCAGGGCGTTTTCCCGGCAGAAGCCTTTGCGCTGACCAATCTGCCGGGAGATTTTTTTGCGCCCGATGGTGTGGGGGCGGAGTATTTTGGGCTGCTGAATTGTTTGAAAGGCGGCATTGTTTTCGCCGACAGTATCACGACCGTCAGCCCGCGATACGCGCGCGAAATCACGACCGAGGAACTTGGCTGCGGCCTCGACGGCGTGCTGCGCGAGAATGCAAGCAAACTGAGTGGGATTCTCAACGGCGTGGATTATAGCGACTGGAACACGACGAAAAACTCGCATTTGTTCGCGCCATATTCCGTAACGAAAATGGCGGGGAAAAATATCAACAAGCTGGAATTGCAACGCCAGGTCGCCCTGCCCGTTGATGAAAAAATTCCGCTGTTCGGCACCATTTCGCGTCTCGCGGAACAAAAAGGCGTGGACATTCAGCTCGGCGCGCTTGAGGAGATGTTGAACTCCAACATCCAGTTCGTGCAACTCGGCAGCGGCTCGCCGGAATACGAACGCGGCTATCGCGACCTCGCCGCGCGGTTTCCCGGCAAGGTGGCCGTCCAATTTGGCTACGACGAAAATCTGTCCCACCGGATCGAGGCCGGCTGCGATTTTTTCCTGATGCCGTCGCGGTTTGAGCCGTGCGGGCTGAACCAGATGTATAGCCTGCGCTACGGCACGATTCCGATTGTGCGCGCTACCGGCGGCTTGGACGACAGTGTGATTGATTATGGCCAGAGCGCGACGAACGCGAACGGTGTGAAATTTTTTGAATACACCTCGCGCGCGCTGGCCAAAGCCATCCGCAAAGCACTGGCGATTTATGCCCAGCCGGAGCTGCTCCGACAATTCCGCCGCAACGCGATGAAGGCGGATTTTTCCTGGGCGAAAACCGTGGGTGAATATCTGGCCGTTTATCGCCACGCCACAAAGCTGTTTGCCACCGAGCATGTCCAAACTTCCGCCGTGCCGGCCCAAGTAATTGGAGCACGGAGTGAACCGGTTGCGATAAGTTCGGTGAAGAAGCCAGCAATCAAAGCCACGGTCAAACGGATGGCCAAATAGCCGGCTCCGCATAACAGCGGCAAACCAAGGCGGTGTATGTTCGCGCGATACCGGTCGCAGAATGACGTGAAATGATATGAAACGGAGGACGGCTATATCTGCCGGAATCAACCCCGTGAGGCTGCGGTCCAACATCTTCGGCGTCACCGCCGCAGCCACGGCAGAAGAATTATCAGAAACACTCGCAGTTATCATAGCTCTCAGAACTACAATAACCGTCAGAGTTTAACCAGTGGTGCTACGGGTGACGCTTACCTCCTTACGACAATTTCACAGTAAATGTTCTGTGAACTGTGAACCTGAGACTCGATATAAGTCATTAACGGAAAAGCATATAACATCAAGCGATGTTCAAAAATCGATATTTCAGCTGCGACAGTTAATCCGCAAAGATGCAGCGGCAATATGCTTTTGTTTTAGCCTCCATGTTGATTAAATATAACAAACATTGTG
>CAJAQO010000305.1 GCA_903944085.1 uncultured Verrucomicrobia subdivision 3 bacterium | reverse complement strand
GTATTTTTGCGCCCACTATTTCAAGTTAGCGCGTGTGCCTTTGAGAATCCCAACGGGATTCCAGCCATCAGCCCAAGGTTGCGCCGGCGGCGCTACCTTGGGTTCACGTCCCCCAAAATCTCACAACCCCAACGGGGTTGCATCGCCTCCATGAGCCGGTGACAAAACCCCGTTGGGGTATGATTCTTTTTTGGCAACCTACCCAGGGTAGTTCGTGCCTCACCACCCTGGGCGGGAGGCTGAAATCCCTTTGGGATTTTTCCTCTGGCGGCTTGGCGCCTTTTGCGCCTTTTTGCGGCTATTCCGCAGACGGCGGTGCTGGCGCTGGTTTATTGAACAACCAAGGAACGAAGGAACAAAGTTTTCCCGACTTCGTTGCTTTGTTGTTAAGTCGCCGTGTTCGGGACTCGTGGAACTCGTTCCGCCGATGATTTCGGTCTTTCGCGCCGGTCACCGAGGAAGTTAAATTCTTTTGAGGAACGCTTGATTTGTCGGCCCGGCTTGGCAAGATGACCGCACAAATCCTTTTTGCTTATGTCACGACCAATCACGCTTTTTACCGGCCAATGGGCCGATCTGGCTCTCGCTGAACTCCTGCCGCTCGTCAAAAAAATGGGCTACGACGGGGTGGAACTCGCCTGCTGGGGCGACCATTTTGAACCGGATCGCGCGCTGGCCGAGCCGGATTACTGCAAAAAAAAATGGGCGCTGCTTGCCAAGCATGGCTTGAGCTGCCACGCGATTTCCTCGCATCTCGTCGGCCAGGCGGTGTGCGATTTGATTGACGAACGGCACAAAGCAATTTTGCCCGCCGATGTCTGGGGCGACGGCAAGCCGGAAGGCGTCCGCCAGCGCGCCGCCGAAAAAATGAAGGCCACCGCCGTGGCCGCGCGAAAGTTTTTCAACGCCCAGCCCGGCGCGAAAAAAGATGCGCCGGCCGTGGTCAACGGTTTTACCGGCTCGTCCATCTGGCATTCGATTTACGGTTTTCCGCCGACGAGCCAGGATTTTTGGAACCAGGGTTTCGCCGATTTCGCCAAACGCTGGCTGCCCATCCTCGACGTGTTTGAAAAAGAAAACGTCAATTTCGCGCTCGAAGTGCATCCGACGGAAATCGCCTTCGACATCGCTTCCGCCAAACGCGCTTTGGCGGCGGTGAAAAATCATCCGCGCTTCGGTTTCAATTACGATCCGTCGCACCTTGGCTATCAGGGCGTGAACTATGTGAAATTTATCCGCGAATTTCCCGACCGCATTTTCCACGCGCACATGAAGGATGCCTGGTGGGGTCACGGCGACGGCACGGTCGGTGTTTTTGGCGGCCACACGGATTTCACGGACGCGCGGCGGTTCTGGGATTTCCGCTCGCTCGGCCACGGCGACATCAACTTCGAGGAAATCATCGTCGCGCTGAACGACGTCGGCTATCGCGGTCCGCTCTCGGTGGAGTGGGAAGACGGCCGCATGGACCGCGTTCACGGCGCGACGGAAAGCTGCGCGTTCGTGCGGAAACTGGATTTCACGCCCAACGCGGCGGCGTTTGACTCGGCGTTTGCCAGGAAGAAATAATTGAAGTGCTGAAAACACCAGCCGGCCCGGAAGCGGAATTGATTTAACTGAATTTATTTGCGGCGGAATCTGTGCTATTCTGTGGCTATCCCGGCTAAAAAACAAAGCTATGAAAACCGAAAATCGCTCCGCCGCAAAATCGGCATTCACCCTCATTGAATTGCTGGTGGTCATCGCGATCATTGCCATCCTGGCGGCCATGCTGCTGCCGGCGTTGGCCACCGCCAAGGAGAAAGCCAAGCGCACCCAATGTTTGGGCAACCTCCGGCAAATCGGCCTGGGCGCAAACATCTATGCCGGAGATTTTCAAGACTTGGTGCCGTCGGGCATCAAGGTCCAAGGCGGGGTAGGCCCTAATTTTGTCCAGGATGCCATCGCCACCAATGTGGTGGCGACAATGAATGCCTACCTCAAGCTGCAAAGCAACACGCCGTCAGTCTGGGCGTGCCCGAAGCGGATGGTGGGGTTGCCGTATCTGGATGCGGGGAATGGTCAGTATATCATCGGCTATTCTTACATGGGCGGCATGACTTATTGGGCAAACTCGACTGTTCCTTACAGTCCGGTCAAATTGTCGAACTCGAAATCGTGGTGGGCGCTGGGTTCGGATGGCAATCTCAAGGCCAATGGACAGTGGGCCGGGTTAATGGCGGCCGGCAGCTCGGCGCCCATCGAATATGGCAATATCCCACCGCATCCGGTCCGGGGCGGGAACCCCGCCGGCGGCAATGAAGTGTTTGCGGATGGCTCGGCGAAATGGTGCCAATTCAACACCATGTATCGCTTCAACAATTATGCCGGCGCGGTCGGCACCACGGACATTTATTGGTATCAAGACCCGACGGATTTTAACACGGCTTTGCTTAACAGTTTGAGCAATCTGAAATGAAGTGAAGGGTTCGTGCGCCCGGATCAAACCCAAGGCACCTGGGTTCCAGCGCTCGCCAACATTATCCGGGAGCGGGCCAATTTTACGAGAAACCGGGCGCGGCGGCGGCGGATACCTTTGCCTGCGACCGCAGAACTTTCTTGTCGCCGGGACGTTTTCTCAATAAAACTACTCGCACACAACTCAGCCACTAAAACAAATCTATGTCCAACAGACCTCTCAACGTCGGATTGGTGGGCGGCGGCAAAGGCGCGTTCATTGTCCATCCGCATCAGCGGGCCATTCATTTTGACGGCACCCGGCGCGTCGTCGCGGGCGCACTTTTTCCCGATCCCAAGATTGCGCTGGAAGAAGCCGCCAACTGGCCTTATCCGATCAAGGGCTACGCGTCCTACGACGAGATGATCGCGGCGAACAAAACTTTGCCCGAAGCCGAAAAGCTGGATTACATCCTCATCGTCACGCCGAATTTTGTGCATTTCGATCCGGCGATGAAAGCGATGAAAGCCGGCATTGCCGTGTTCTGCGAAAAACCGCTGTGCCTGAATTTGACCGAGGCGAATGAATTGGTGAAAACCGCGCACGCGCTCAACGTGCCGTTTGGCGTGGCACATACTTACCTCGGCCACTGGACGAGCCGGTTCGCGCGCTACATCGTGTCGAGCGGACTGCTCGGCGACGTGCGCTGGGTGGACAGCTATTACATTCAAGGCTGGCTGGCGACGAAACTCGAAGCCACCGGTCAGCAGCAGGCGACGTGGCGCGTGGACCCGAAGCGCGCCGGCGGTTCCGGCTGCGGCGGCGACATCGGCACGCACGCGCTCATGCAACTGCGCTACGTCACCGGACTGAACGTCACGGACGTTTCCGCGCAAATGGAAACTTTTGTGGAAGGCCGCGCGCTGGATGATCATTTCACGATCTATTGCAAGTTGAGCAATGGTGGCAAGGCGCTCGTGCGCGCGTCGCAAATTTGCATCGGCTCGAAAAACGATCTCGGCATCACGGTGGCCGGCACCAAAGGCTCGCTGCATTGGCGTCAGGAAGAGCCGGAAAGCCTCACGATCAATCTGCCCAATCAGCCCGACCGCGTTTATTGGCGCGGCGCGGTCACGGGCGGCGATGGTTTTCTGCCGCAGGATTTGCCGGCCGATCTGATGGCCGAGCCGACGATTCCGGCGGGACATCCCGAAGCGTTTCACGACGCCTTTGCGCGGCTGCATCGCTGCTTTGAGGTGGACGTGCGCAAATGGAAAGCGGGTGAGAAATTCAACAGCGACGGCAGCAAATACGCGAACATCGAGGACGGCTGGACCGGCATCGCGTTCATCGAAACCTGCGTGGAAAGCAGCAAACATCACGGCGCTTGGACGGCCATGCCTAAAAAAAATTAACCGCCGGGACCGCCGCCGCGTCCAATGGCAAAATCAATTCTTCCAGAAACCAAAATCAAAATGAAAATTAAATTGTTTGTTCTGCCGGTGCTTATCGGCGTGCTGTCCGGTTGTGCTGCCACCGGTTCAAAATGCACTTCCGCCAGTGATCAGAAAAAAGGCGCGCAATGGTTGACCGAAAGGTCCGCCATGGCCGAAAAAGCCAGCAGCGCCAAAGCTGTCGTGGCCAAGCCGTTCACGCCTGCCACCAAAAACGTCGAAGTGACCATTGACGGCGTCGCGGGTTTTCAGGACACGCCACTGCAGCCGGATGGCAAGTGGCACGTTCACGATCCCGCGCGGCCGCAGCCGCCGATTGTGACGCCGGGCAATTTCAGTCAACTGGCCCCGCCGCCGAGCGACGCGATTGTGTTGTTCGACGGCAAAGATTTGTCCGAATGGACCGACCGACAAGGCCATCCCGCGCCCTGGAAAGTGGAGGACGGCGTGATGGTTTCCGCCAAGAGCGACGTCGTCAGCAAAAAACAGTTCGGCGACCTGCAGCTTCATCTCGAATTCCGCGAGCCGACGCCGCCGCGCGGCGAAGGCCAGGGCCGCGGCAACAGCGGCGTTTTCCTCATGGGCCAATATGAAATCCAAGTGCTCGATTGTTACGGCAATAAAACTTATGCCGACGGCGCGACCGGCGGGGTTTACGGCCAGCATCCCGCGCTGGCAAACGCCTGTCTTCCGCCCGGCGAATGGCAGACTTATGACATCGTTTTCAACGTGCCGCATTTCGGCCCGAACGGCGAAGTGACCACGCCCGGATACGTCACGGTGGTTCTCAACGGGGTCGTCGTGCAGAATCACCAGGCGATTCGCGGTGCGACCAACTGGAAGAGTCCCGGCAAATACACGCCGCACGGCCCGACCGGTCCGCTCGCGCTGCAATATCACAACAACTCCGTTTCCTTCCGCAACATCTGGGTGCGTTCGGTGCCAGTGGTCAACGATCCTTGAAACAATTTCCAAATTAAAAACCAAAAACCAAAAACCAAAAATGAAAAAAATCCTTACCTTGCTGGTTGCCGCGCTGGCGGTGACATCGCTTCAGGCCGCGCCGAAAAAACTGCTGGTGGTCACGACCACGACGGGTTTCCGGCATAGCTCCATTCCCACGGCGGAAAAAGTGCTCGCCGAGCTGGCGCAGAGCAGCGGCGAGTTCACCGTGGACTTTGTGCGGCAGCCGCCGGGAGTTCATGCGGGCAATGGTTTTCCCAACAAATTAAAGGACACCGCGACGCCCGAGGAAAAAAAGGCGTTCGCCGATGCGGAAGACAAGTGGAACGAAGCCTTGAAAACCGAGCTGCAAAAACTCTCGCCGGAGAATTTGAAAAATTACGACGGCGTGATTTTTGCCAGCACCACCGGGGATCTGCCGTTGCCGGACAAGCAAGGTTTTCTCGACTGGATCAAGGCCGGCCACGCGTTCATCGGCATTCACGCGGCGGCGGACACGTTTCACGGCTGGCCGGATTTTGCGGCGATGCTCGGCGGCGAATTTGCACATCACGGCCCGCAAGTCAGCGTGGATTGCTTGAACCAGGATCTGGCGCATCCGGCCACGGCGGCGCTTGGCAAAGTCTGGACGATCCAGCAGGAAGAAATTTACCAGTTCAAGAATTATGATCCCGCGAATGTCCACGACCTGCTGATCATGGACAAGCATCCGGAACACAAGGAAGTCAGCGGACATTTTGCCGTCTCGTGGTGCAAGCATTACGGCACCGGCAATGTGTTTTACACCTCGCTCGGTCATCGCGAAGATGTCTGGGACACCGATCCCACCATCAAGGATCGGAAAAATGATCCGGCCATCAGCAAGGCGTATCAGCAGCACGTTCTCGGTGGCATCGAATGGGCGCTGGGCTTGAAAACAGCCACCGTTCCGTAACCGGGGCGGAAGAAAAAAATCAGGTGATCCGCCCTGCCATGGTTCGTCTCCGGCATGCGCGGCAGCGACGACCAGTTGGTTTTTCGCGCCGTGAATTTCGCCCCAAGCCGGGCACAACGTGACAAACCTCGTCGTGGCGCGACGGCTTCCACGTCAAAAATAATCCGGCCCGCATCCGGTGAGCGATGGAAGTGCTTGCGGACGGACGCCAAATCCATTTTCATTGGCAGCCGGAGCGGGAAAACCGTTCCGGCTGTTTTTATTTTATCAAAATGATTTCACCCACCGCGCTGAAAAAACTCGCCGCCCAGCACGGCACGCCGCTGTTCGTCGTGGACCACGCCGAATTGCGCGCGACCTACGCCACCTTCAAAAAATATCTGCCGCGCGTGCAGGCTTACTACGCAGTGAAGGCCAATTCCGATCCGGCCATCGTCCGCACGCTCTACCAAGCGGGCGCGAGTTTTGATGTCGCCTCGATGCCGGAATTTCAGACGGTCTATGAAAACATCAAGCACCTGCCTGCGAAGGAACGGCAGGACTGGATTTGGGACAAGATCATTTACGCCAATCCCATCAAGCCGGTGGAGACGCTGCGCGAACTCAATCAATACAAACCCCTCGTCACGTTCGACAATTTTGAGGAAATCCGGAAAATCAAAAAATTCGCGCCGCAGGCCGGCCTCGTGCTGCGCCTGAAAGTGCCGAACACCGGCGCGATGGTGGAACTCTCTTCCAAATTTGGCGCGTCGCCGGGCGAGGCGGTGGACATGATTCTCGAAGCCGACAAGCTTGGCCTGACCGTCGAGGGCATCAGCTTTCACGTCGGCAGCCAGACGACGAATTTTGAAAACTATGTGCAAGCCATCGCGCTGGCATCGAATATTTTCAAGGAGGCGAAGGAACGCGGCTACACCAAAATGAACCTGCTGGACATCGGCGGCGGATTTCCCGCGCCGTATGATGCGAGCGTGAAACCGTTCCGCGAACTCGCCAAAGTCATCAACGGCGAATTGGACCGGCTGTTTCCAAAATCTTCCGGCGTGCAAATTCTCGCCGAGCCGGGACGTTTCCTCTGCGCAACTTCCGCGACTGCCGTTTCCAAAATCGTCGGCAAGGCCGTGCGCGACGGCAAACTTTGTTACTACATCAACGACGGCGTGTATCACACGTTCTCCGGCGTGATTTTTGACCACTGCCATTACCACCTGAAATCGTTCAAGAAAGGTCCGACGCAAATCTGTTCCATTTTTGGCCCGACGTGCGACGCGCTGGACGTGGTTTCGATGGCCGAAAATCTGCCCGACCTTCAGCTCGACGACTTGCTTTACAGCGAACAAATCGGCGCCTACAGCCACGCGTCCTCGACGCATTTCAACGGCTTTCCGCCTGCCGCCGTGGTGCATGTGAACCAGTAATCAGGCGGTTGCGGCCAGTTTTGGTTTGGCAATCGCGGAAGGGCTGCGTATCGTAACAGCAGTCATTTCATCATCATGCCCAAGAAAAAGCCGACAAAACTCGCGGGCGGGCCGGTTTCCCGGTTCATCCAGCACCATTACCGGCATTTCAACGCCGCGTCACTGGTGGACGCCGCGAAGGGCTACGTCGCGCATCTCGACAAAGGCGGACGCATGATGATTACGCTCGGTGGCGCGATGAGCACGGCAGAACTCGGCCTGTCGCTCGCAGAAATGATTCGCCGCGACAAAGTGCATCTCATCACCTGCACCGGCGCGAATCTGGAGGAGGATGTTTTCAATCTAGTGGCGCACGATTTTTATGAGCGCGTGCCGCAATACCGCTACCTTTCCGCCGAGGACGAACAGGCGTTGCTCAACCGGCACATGAATCGCGTGACGGACACCTGCATTCCCGAAGGCGAAGCGATGCGCCGCATGGAAAAAGCGATGCTCGAAGTCTGGACTGCTGCGGACAAAAAGGGCGAAAGATTTTTCCCGCACGAATTTTTTTATCAGGTTTTGCGCAGCGGTAAATACGAAAAGTATTACCAGATTGATCCGAAAGATTCCTGGATGCTCGCCGCCGCCGAAAAAAATCTGCCCATCGTCGTGCCCGGCTGGGAAGACGCGACGCTCGGCAACATGTATGCCGCCGCCGTGATTCGCGGCGACGTGAAAAATGTTCACACCGTCCGCACCGGCATCGAATACATGACGTGGCTGGCGGAATTTTACACGCGCACGACGAAGAAAAGTCCGCTCGGCATGTTTCAAATCGGCGGCGGCATCGCCGGCGATTTCCCGATTTGTGTCGTGCCGATGCTGCATCAGGATTTGGGCCGCACCGGCGTGCCGCTCTGGGGTTATTTTTGCCAGATCAGCGATTCGACCACCAGTTATGGCAGCTATAGCGGCGCGGTGCCGAACGAAAAAATCACCTGGGGCAAGCTCGGCGTGAAGACGCCGAAATACATTATCGAATCGGATGCAACAATAGTTGCGCCGCTGATTTTCGCCCACGTTTTGGGCTGGTAAAATAAAATGAAACCGAACGATTTTTCTGATTCACGGATTTTGGTCACCGGCGGCGCGGGCTTCATCGGCAGCGCGCTCGTCTGGGCACTGAACCGGCGCGGCTGCGACAACATCGTCGTCTGCGACCTTCTGGGCACGAACGAAAAATGGCGTAACCTCACGCCGCTGCGCTTCGCCGATTACGTCGAGGTTGCCGATTTGCTGCCGCGCTTGCAAAGTGGCGCGCTCGGAAAATTTGATTTGGTGTTGCACATGGGTGCGTGTTCCGCGACGACGGAAAAAGACGCGACGTATCTCGCCAAAAATAATTACGAGTTCACCAAAGACCTCGCGCACTGGTCGCTGGCGAACAAGGTGCGTTTCGTCTATGCGTCGTCTGCCGCAACTTACGGCGACGGTTCGCAAGGCATGGAAGACAACGAGACGCAGCTCGACACCTTGCGCCCGCTGAACATGTATGGCTACTCGAAACATTTGTTCGATCTGCACGCCAAGCGGGCCGGTTTTCTGAACAAGATTTGCGGGCTGAAATTTTTCAATGTTTTCGGCCCGAACGAGGATCACAAGGGCGATATGCGCTCGCTGGTTCACAAAAGTTTTGCGCAGGTGCAAGGCAAGGGTGTGATTCAATTGTTCAAAAGCTACAGGCCGGATTACAAGGATGGCGAGCAGAAGCGCGATTTTCTTTACGTCAAAGACTGCGTGGCCATGACGCTGCATCTGGCGGCGACGCCGAAGGCGAACGGGCTGTTCAACATCGGTTCCGGCCAGGCGCGGACGTGGATTGATTTGTCGAACGCCGTTTTCATCGCGCTGAAAAAAAAGCCCAGCATCAAGTTCATCGAAATGCCGGAAGTCATCCGCGACAAATATCAGTATTTCACGCAGGCCAATTTGATGCGGCTGCGCGGCGCCGGCTATGCCGCGCCCGTCACGTCGCTGGAAAACGCCGTGTTTGACTACGTCCGCAAATATCTCGTGAATGACAAACGGCTCGATCCGGCGGTGGAATAATTTCCCAGAACGTGATTTTCCGGCGCGAGTGGCTGACCTTCTTCATCGCCAAAAATGAACATTAAATTTTTCATCCGCGTCAGCCTGCTGGCTTGGGCCGGCTTCAGCTCCGGCAAAATGTATGCCGATGATTTTCCGACCACGACCGCCGCCGTCGGGCACAACGGCGATGCGCTCATCACGCCGGTGAATCAGATCGTCACGCCCGCCGGCACGCAAGTGGAACTGCCCGGCCTGCGGCCGCAGGCGCTGGCGTTGAGTCCCGACGGCAAGCTGCTCGTCACGTCCGGCATGACGCATGAGCTCGTTGCCATCGAGCCAGCCAGCGGGAAAATTCTCCAGCACGTCGCGCTGCCGTCTGGAAAAATTTTCGAACCGCAGCCGGTCGCGTCGGCGATTTTGGACGCGGACGAAAAAGCGCAGTTGAGCTACACCGGCCTGAAATTTTCGCCCGACGGCACGCGGATTTATATGGCGAACGTGAGCGGCGACGTGAAAGTTTTCAGTGTCAGCCGCGACCACCAAATCACCGCGCTGTTTTCCATTTCGCTGCCGCCGGCCAAAGTGGCGGAGCGCAACAATGACATTCCCGCCGGCATCGCGGTTTCGGCGGACGGCAAAAAAATTTACGTCGCGCTGAATCTTTCCAATCGGCTGGTGGAGCTGGAGGCGGCGACCGGAAAAGTTTTGCGGCTGTGGAACGTGGGCATGGTGCCCTTCGACGTGGTGCTGGCCGGGCATAAAATTTACGTGAGCAACTGGGCCGGACGCCGGCCGGATGCGGGCAGCGTGGCCGGCCCGGTCGGCCAAGGCGCGCGCGTTCGCGTGGATGCGCGGAGCATCGCCAGCGAAGGCTCGGTGTCGGTAATTGATCTCGCGCAGCCGCTGATCGCGGCGGCGGAAAAGGAAATTGTCATCGGTCCGCACGCCTGCGCGCTGGCGCTGTCGCCGAACGGCCGCTGGCTGGTGGCCGCCAGCGCGGGCAGCGACCTGTTGAGCGTGATTGACACGCGCAACGATGAAGTGGTGGATACGTTCACGGCGCGGCAAAATCCCGGCGACTTGTTTGGCGCGCAGCCGGACGCGCTGGCGTTTGACGCGGCGGGAAAAATTCTTTTCTGCGCCAACAGTTCGCAAAACGCCGTGGCGATGTTTCAATTCGAGCCGCGCGCGACGAAGCTGCTGGGCTTGATTCCCACCGGCTGGTTTCCTGGAGCGATTCAATTTGAACCCCGCGAAAAAAAGCTCTGCGTGGCGAACATCAAAGGCATCGGCGTAAAAACCGAGAAGGCCAAGCTCGGCGCCGCTGGTTTTGGTTTTAACACGCGGCAACATGCCGGTTCGCTGTCGCTGATTTCCGTTCCGTCGAAAACCGAGTTGGCCGCGTTCACGCAGACGGCGCTGGCGAATCTGCGTTATCCACTGCTCGCGCAGGCCAAGCTGCCGCCGCGGCTGAATCGTTCGCCGGTGCCGGTGCCGGAGCGCGCCGGCGAGCCGAGCGTGTTCCAGCATGTCCTCTACATCATCAAGGAAAACCGCACCTACGACCAGATTCTCGGCGATGTGAAGGAAGGCAACGGCGACGCTTCGCTGTGCAATTTCGGGGAACGCGTGACGCCGAACGAGCACAAATTTGTGCGCGAGTTTGCGCTGCTCGACAACACTTATTGCTCCGGCATTTTGAGCGCGGACGGCCACCAGTGGGCCGACAGCGGCCTGGCCACGGAATACATCGAGCGCTCGTTTGTGGGCTGGCCGCGCAGTTATCCCGCCGGTGGATTTGGCGTGTCCGGCAGCGACGCGCTGGCGTATTCGCCGGCCGGTTTCATTTGGGACGATGCGCTCGCGCACGGCAAAACCGTCCACGACTTTGGCGAATTCACCTCGGTCAGCAAGCACTGGAAAAATTCCTCGCAAAAAGGAAAAATTGGTTTCGCCGAAGCCTGGCAGGATTTTACCAGCGGCGCGAACGCGATTGAATACGCCAGCGAACCGGACATCGAGGCGCTGCGGCCGTTCATCGAAAAAGATTGGGCGAGCTGGGATTTAGCCGTGCCGGACGTGATCCGCGCGGCGAAATTCATCCGGCACTTGAAGGAGTTTGAAGCGCACAACAATCTGCCGAGCCTGACGATTTTGTGGCTGCCGAACGATCACACCAGCGGCACGAAAGCCGGTGCGCCCACGCCCGCCGCGCAGGTGGCTGACAACGATCTGGCGTTTGGCCAGGTCGTCGAAGCCGTGAGCCACAGCAAATTTTGGAAGGATACCTGCATTATCGGCATTGAAGACGATCCGCAAAATGGCTGGGACCACGTCAGCGGCTACCGCACTAGCGCCTACGTCATCAGCGCCTACACGAAACGCCACGCCGTCATCAGCACGCAATACAACCAGACGAGTTTGCTACGCACGATGGAGCTGATGCTCGGACTGCCGCCGATGAACCAGTTCGATGCCACGGCCACGCCGATGTTCGACTGTTTCACCAACACGCCGGATTTCACCGCGTTCGATGCCGTGACGAACAATGTGCCGCTGGACGAATTGAATTCCGCGCCGAAGAAAATTTCCAGTTCGCAACTTCGCAAGGATGCTTACGTTTCCGCGCGCCTGCCGTTGGCGCTGCCCGACCAATGCCCCGAGAACGTGCTGAACCAAATTCTCTGGCGCGCGACGATGGGAGACCGGCCGTATCCCGATTGGGCGGTGAAGCAGGTGGATGAAGATTAACACGGCCAATTTGTTTTTTAAGTCGGGGATGAAATAAAACAAACGTTTTTTTCGAGGCTTCAGCCGGAATGACAATTTCCGCGCGGCTTTCAACGTGGCCGTTTCATGCCACATGACATTGCGATTCGATGCCATTAGCTTGAAAGCTGGCAACGAGCCGAAAATTCTCAAGGGCGCGAGAACAGCCGCCGGTGCCGCCTGATGAATAATCGCCTCCTGACATCTGTTTTAGCCTGTTTCGTTTTTTTCAAAGTTCTTGAAGCCGGTGCCACGACGATCACCGACGTGACGAATATTCAGGCCACAGCATATGGCGGTTTATACCTTGGCAACCGCGCGCCGTTGCAGCCGAGTCCGCTGCTGCGTTTGCCGCCGGGCAGCATTCAGCCGCAGGGCTGGCTGCGCACGATGCTGCAAAACCAGCGCAACGGTCTGAACGGTTTGCAGGAACAGATTTCGCCATTCCTGGTTTTCGCCACCAGCGACTGGACCACCACCAACGGTTCGGGCACGACGCAAGGCTGGGAACGCGTGCCCTACTGGCTGCGCGGTTACATTGACTTGGGCTATTGTCTGCAGGACGCCACCGTCATCAGCAACGCCACGCGTTGGATCAAAGGGGTGATGAATTCGCAAAGAACGAACGGATATTTTGGGCCGGCCACGGATTATTCGGATGGGACGAACAATTCGGATCTGGGCATTGCGGTGCCGGATATGTGGCCGCAAATGCCGATGCTCGACGCGTTTCGTTCTTATTACGATTATACGGGCGATACGAATGCCCTGAATCTGATGCGCAATTATTGTCTTTGGGAAGCCGCGTTGCCGGCGGCGGATTTCGGCGCCGGTTACTGGCCGATGATGCGCATGGGCGACAACATTGAATCCATTTACTGGCTCTACAACCGGCTGGGCGAACCTTGGCTGCTGACGCTCGCCACCAACATTTATGCAAACATGGCGCGGTGGGACACGCCGAACACGTTGCCGAACTGGCATAACGTGAACATTGCCGAATGTTTTCGCGCGCCCACGGTTTTCTGGCAGCAATCCGGCAACGCGGCGCAATTTGCCTTTGCCGAAGCCAATTATGAGGTCGTGATGAACCAATACGGCCAAGTGCCGGGCGGGGCGTTCGGCGGCGACGAGGTTTGTCGCAGCGGTTATTACGGTCCGCGCCAGGCGTTTGAAACCTGCGGCTGGGTGGAATTCATGCGTAGCTTCGAAATTCTTCACCGGGTCACCGGCAATCCGGTCTGGGCCGAACGCTGCGAGGATGTGGCGGCCAATTCTTATCCGGCGTCGTTGCGGACAAACATGCTGGCCTTGCATTATCTGACCGCGCCGAACCAGCCGGAAGCGGACAATGAAGCCAAAGCGCCGGACATCAACAACGGCGGCGGCCCGTGGTTTTCCTCCAGCCCGTCCCAGCCGAATTATTATTGTTGCGAACATAATCACGGCATGGGCTGGCCGTATTTCTGCGAGGAAACTTGGCAGGCCACCTGGGACAACGGCTTGTGCGCGTCGCTGTATGCGCCGACCACCGTCGCGGCGCGCGTGGGCAACGGCAGCACCGTGAGCGTGAACGAAACCACGGGCTATCCGTTCAGCGACACGGTTCAGTTGGCGGTCACGGCGACCAACAGCGTAACTTTTCCCCTTTATTTGCGCGTGCCGCAGTGGTGTTCAAACAGTTGGCTCCAAATCAATGGCCAGACCGTGGCCTCCAACAGCGCGCCGCATTCGTATCTTTGCCTCCAGCGCGCATGGACCAACGGCGATCAGGTGGTGCTGCATCTGCCGCGGCAAATCACCTTGCGAACTTGGGCGGCCAATAACAACAGCGTGTCGGTCAACTACGGCCCGCTCACCTTCTCTTTGCAGATCAATGA
This sequence comes from uncultured Verrucomicrobia subdivision 3 bacterium, assembly GCA_903944085.1. GTDB lineage: Bacteria > Verrucomicrobiota > Verrucomicrobiia > Limisphaerales > UBA11358 > UBA11358. Next base: position 12,893 of record CAJAQO010000305.1, on the reverse strand, counting down.
AAACTGGCAGGCCTACGGCAACAACGCCGCGCCGTGGACGGAATACGGAGCCTATCCCGCGAATGCCTGGAATTACGGCCTGGTGTTGAACAGCACTAATCCGGCGGCCGCGTTCACCGTGGTGACCAATGCCAGCGGCGTGGCGACCAATCCGTTTTCGCTGAATACCGCGCCAATCAGCTTGCTGGTGCAGGCGCGGAAAATTCCGGCATGGACGCTCGACAGTCTTTATGCGGTCGGCCCCGTTCAGCCCAGCCCGGCTTACAGCACGCAGGCGGTGGAGACAGTCACGCTGGTGCCGATGGGCGCGGCGCGGCTGCGCATTTCGGTGTTTCCAACGATCAGCACAAATGCAGCTGCAACCCAGTGGAGCGCGCCTTATTCGCCGAGCGCTTCTTGGACCAATTCCAGCGACACGGTTTTTGCCATGAACGACGCCTTGCTGCCGGCCAGCTCCGCCGACACCAGCATTCCGCGCATGACGTGGTGGAATCATCTGGGCACGGCGGAATGGGTGATGGCCAGTTTTACCGGCTTGTGCCAGGTGAGCCAGGTTTCAGTTTATTGGTATGACGACACGGGCTTTGGCCAGTGCCGCGTGCCGCAAGCGTGGTGGGTGGAATATCTGGCCGGCACGAACTGGGTTCAGGTTTCCGGCGCGGGTAGCTACGGGGTGGCGCGCAACCAATTTAACACAGCCTCATTCACTCCGGTGCAGACGACCGCCGTGCGGCTGCATGTCCAACTCCAGAGCGGCTTCTCCGGCGGCATTCTGGAATGGCAGGTTCCCGCGCCGCCGGTGACTTCGCTCGCGACGCGCTATCCGCTCGACGGTAGTCTGGCCGATGCGGCGTCCGGTCAAACCGGTGTGCTGGCCAGCGGCACTTTTGTGGCCGACCGGTTTGGCGTGGCTGGCAATGCGCTGCAGTTCAACGGCACGAGCACCAATTATGCGGTTATTCCGCGCCCGAACTGGATGGATTGGACCATTGCGTTCTGGGTCAAAACCACGGCGACCGGCGGCACGCCGCAATGGTATAACGGCAAGGGTCTGGTGGACGGCGAAGTGGCCGGGGTGGCGGATGATTTCGGCACGGCGCTGGTCGGCAACAAGGCGGCTTTCGGCGTGGGCAATCCCGATACCACGATCACCTCGACCACAGCGATCAACGACGGCCAGTGGCATCATGTGGCGGCGACGCGGAGCGCATTCACCGGGCTGATGCAGCTTTATGTGGACGGCATTTTGCAGGCGAGCGCCACCGGACCATTTGGTCCGAAAACCTCGCCGCCCAGCTTGCGCATTGGCAGCATTCAAACGGGCGCCGCCGGCGGCTTTCTCGCGGGAACGATTGACGACGTCCAAATTTTTGGCCGCGTCCTGAATGCGGCGGAAATCACCGTCGTAAAAAATCAATCCCTGACGACCAGTCCGGTCGCCAGCACTAATTTAATTGCCGGCCAGACATTGACCATCAGCAACTCGGCGGTGGATCCTTATTTGCCGCCGCTGACGCTGGCCTGGCGGATCGTCAATGCTCCCGCCGGTGCCGCGATTGATCCCGCCAGCGGCACGGTGAGTTGGCGGCCGACCATGACGCAGGCGCCCTCGACCAACACTTTTTCCATTGCCGTCAGCGACAACGGCTCGCCGAGCCTGAGTGCCACCCAAAGTTTTTTGGTCAACGTCAGTCTGCCCGCGAGTCCAAAAATCAGCGCGCCGTCCGTGAATGGTGGCGGATTGCAATTTAGCATCAGTGGAAATTCAGGACCGGATTACGTCATCGAGACCTCGACCAACTTGAGCCTTACCAACGCCTGGCTGCCGGTGTTTTCAAACGCCTCGCCCACCTTGCCTTTTGTTTTCAGCAATCCCGTTCCTGCCAATTTGAACCAGCAGTTTTATCGCGTGCGGCTGGGGCCGTGAAAAACGCGAATCCTCTTTTCACCGCACCGTCACCAAATCGGGCTGCGCCAGCGAAAGCCCGCCTTTGCCGTTGCCGGCAAATTTGGCGCGGATGAGAATGTTGTTGGTGCAAGTCGTATTATTGACCCGAAAAGCCGCGCCGCCGCAGTTCATGGCGATGAGATTGGTGAAAGCGTTGTAGGTGCACTCGGTTTTGGGCGCCGGCCCCCAGCCATTCGCCGTCCGCTGTTCGGTGTGGGCCATGAACACGCCATGGTGCCGGCTTTCCCGGATGGTGACATTCAGAAACTGGTTTTCACGGCTCGCGCGCATGAAAATGCCCAGATCATTCGCGGTCAAAGTGGCGTTGCGAATGACATTGTGATTGAACGCCAAATCCAGCGAAATGCCCGCGCCGGGGTTGTTGTGCAAATTCAGATTTTCAAAAAAACAGTCCTCGGTTTCGTAACAGGCCAGCCCGTCGAATTCGTTGTCAAAAGCGTCCAGCCCGCTCACGGTCAGCCGCCGCACATCGCGCGTCGTCACCAGCCCGCCGGAACGGCAGCGTGCGGTGGTGACATTTTCCACCGACGAATCGCTGACGCCTTGCACCGTGATGCCGTTGTTGCGGATTTGCGCGCCTTCGCCGGTCAAGCGCCAGAGTTCGCGCGCCTGGCGAATCCGGTTGCCGTCAATGAACAGCCCGCTGACGCACAAGTCTTTCACGGTGTGCTGCGGATGGTTGACGGGCTGGCCCAGAATGAGCACCGGGCAATTCGCATTGTCGGCGAGATGCAAAATCGTGGCCGCGCCGGCTCCGCTTAAAGCCTGATGATCGCGGCTTAAAATAATGGGTTGGTGAATTTCAAACCGGCCGGCGGGCAGAACCACTTCGCCGCCGGTGGCGGGCAGTGCATCCAGCGCCGCTTGAATTTCCGCGCTGGTCACGCCGGCGGGCAAAGCAATGAGCGTTGGTTGTGCGGGAGAAGTTTCGGCGGCGGCCAGACGCATTGCCAGGAGAACCAACAGCCCCCAGCCCATCGTCCATTTTGCGGCCACCGCACCTCTGACGTCATGGAAGCTCGTTGTCATAAGCCAAGGCTTTTGCGATCAATCAGTGTGTCTGCAACTAATGTCGTCCATTCGCAAAATTTTTTCACCAATTATTTTCAATTTTTAACAATTATTTTCAAGCGCGCCAAAAAACGGCGTTCGGAAAAAACTTTTTACTGGGCGCGGTTCGCGGCTATGCTCGCGTGGTTTGCCATGTCGCCCTTAAAAACGAACCCTGCCGCCACGCCCGCCGAACTCGGCTTTGCCCTGCCGGCCGAGTGGGAGCCGCACGCGGCGACTTGGTTAAGCTGGCCGCACAACGCGAGCGACTGGCCGGGCAAATTCGAAATCATCCCGTGGATTTATGGCGAGATGATCCGCAAAATTGCCGCCGGCGAAGACATCTGCCTCATCGTCCGGCATAAAAAAGATGAGCAGTTCGCCCGCCAAGTGCTGCAAAAAGCCGGCGTAAATTTGCGAAAGATAAAATTCGTCACGCAGCCCACGAATCGCGGCTGGACGCGCGACACCGGGCCGATCTTTGTCAGAAAAGCGGAAAGCGGAAAGCGGAAAGCGGAAACGGCCATTGTCCACTTTCATTTCAACGGCTGGGCAAAATATGACAATTGGGACAAGGACACCCAGGTTCCCGAAACCGCCGCGCGCATTCTTGGGAAAAGATTATTTTACGCCCAAAGCCCGGTTCCGGCTTCAATCCGCAATCCGCAATCCGCCGTCCGCAATTTTGTGATCGAAGGCGGCGGCATCGAAGTGAACGGGCGCGGCACGCTGCTCGCGACCGAGGAATGTTATTTGCATCCGAAAATCCAGGTGCGCAATCCCGGCCTCGGCAAAAAGGAAATTGAGACGGCGCTGAAAAATTATCTTGGCGTCAAAAATATTTTTTGGCTGGCCAAAGGTCCGAAAGGCGACGACACGCACGGCCACATTGATGACGTCTGCCGATTCGTGAATGCCAAGGCGCTCGTGCTCGTGCGCGAAAAAAATTCGCGCGACGCCAATTACCGCCCGCTCGCGGAAAATTGGGAGCGCATCCAGGATTTGCACCTCGAAGACGGCAGCCGGCCCGAAGTCGTGGCGTTGCCGATGCCGGCGCCGCTGTATTTCGACGGCGTGCGGCTGCCGGCGAGCTACGCGAATTTTTACATCAGTAACGCCGCCGTCATCGTGCCGACGTTCAACGACCCGAACGACCGCATCGCGCTCGGCATTTTGGGGGAACTATTTCGCGACCGTCCGGTCGTCGGCATCCACGCCGTGGATTTGGTCTGGGGCTTTGGCTCGCTGCATTGCCTGACACAGCAGCAGCCGGAGTGAAGAATTTGAACCACCAAGCAACGAAGAAACCAGGCAATGCGGCTGGCCTTTTGGTGGAATTAAAATATCGTGGCCGCGCTTTGAAACCAGACCACACCAGCAAGGAACTGATTGCCGCCGCGCGCGAACTTTCCACCCAAGTCGGGCGGCTGAAATTCGCCGCGCCGGTCGCTCACGTTTATAATCCGCTCGCCTACGCCTGGCCGGCGCACGAGGAATTTCTGCGGCGTTTCGGCAGTGGCCGGAAGCGCGTGGTCTTTCTCGGCATGAATCCCGGCCCGTTTGGCATGGTGCAAACGGGCATTCCTTTTGGTGAAATTGCGGCGGTGCGCGACTGGCTGGGCATTGCCGCGAAAATTGAAAAGCCGGCAACGGAGCATCCGCGGCGTCCGGTGCTGGGGCTGGATTGTCCGCGCTCGGAAGTCAGCGGCCGCCGGCTCTGGAAACTTTTTTCAGAACGCTTCACTTCGCCGGAGAACTTTTTCACCGAACATTTCGTGGCGAATTATTGTCCGCTGGCGTTTTTGTCGGAGAGCGGCAGCAATCTGACGCCGGACAAACTGGCCAAAGCCGAACGCGCGCGGCTCTCCAAAATTTGCGACGAGCATTTGCGCCGCGTGCTGGAAATTCTGCAGCCGGAATGGCTCATCGGCATCGGCGCGTTTGCGCGGGAACGCGGGGAAACCGCGGCGGCGAATACGAAAATCCGCGTCGGGCAAATATTGCATCCGAGTCCGGCCAGCCCGAAGGCCAATCGCCATGATTGGACCCAAACGGCGGCGCAGGAACTTCTGGCGCTCGGCGTCTGGGAATGATTTAGTTTGCTAAAATCGGCAACGGGGTTACAAAGAAGCCATGAGCGAACCCAGCATTGCCCAAAAATCTCCCTACGTCCTGAAAATGAAACCCGGCAGTTTCTATTGGTGTTCCTGCGGCAAATCCAAAGGCCAGCCGTTTTGCGACGGTTCGCACAAAGGTTCCAGCTTCGCGCCAAAGAAAGTGGAGGTGGCCGAGGAAAAAACCGTGGCGTGGTGCGGCTGCAAACATTCGCAGAACGGCGCGTTCTGCGACGGCAGTCACGCCAAGCTGGCTTGATCCGCCGTTTTCTTCGCCGGCTTGAGCGGCGGCACGAGCGGCCGGCGGCCGGAATTTGGCGGCGGAGTTGGCGGCGGGGCGGCGGGTGACTGGCCGTTCACGAGTTTGGTCAACTCGTCCACCGTGGCGCGCATGGCTTGGGCCTGGGTGTTCAATTCTTCGGCGGAAGTGGCGGTTTCCTCGGCGTTCGCGGCGTTGTTTTGGGTGACGCGGCCCATCTGCGCGATGGCGGCATTGATCTGGGTGATGCCGGCGGTTTGTTCGCGGGACGCGCCGGCGACTTCGGTGGCGAGGCTTTCCACATCTCCGGCTTTGACGACAATGTCATTCAGCACTTCGGCAACTTGCCGGCCGATGGCCACGCCCTGGGTGGTGCGACCGATCGCGCCCTCGACTTTGGCGGCGGTTTCCTTCGCCGCTGCGGCGCTGCGCTGGGCGAGATTGCGGACTTCCTCGGCGACCACGGCAAAACCCATGCCGGCGTCGCCGGCTCGCGCCGCTTCCACGGCGGCGTTCAACGCGAGCAAATTGGTCTGAAACGCAATTTCATGGATCATTTTATTGATCTTGCCGATGTCGGCGCTCGAAGCGTTGATCTCATTGATGGTGGTGTTCAGCAAATCCATTTGCCGCACGCTGTTTTCGGCGGCCACATGGGTGAGCCGCGCGATTTGCGTCGCCTGGTTGGCGTGTTCGGTGTTGTTCGCGGTGGTGGAAGTGAGTTGGGCCAGCGCGGCGCTGGTCTGTTCGATCGAGGCGGCCAATTCGCTGGCACCCTCGGCGAGCGACTGGCTGGCACCGGTCAAATGGCCTGCGGCGAACCGCACTTCTTGAGCTTGCGCCGAAATATCTCCGGTCGCCCGTTTGAGCGGCACGCCCATGAAATGATGCACGCAGACCGCAACCAGCGCGGCAAGTATCGCCACCAGCACCAGCGCGGTGAGGATCGCGGTCCAAGCGCTGGCCCGGCTGAAATCAGCCCCAAACTGATCCCAGGATTTTTCCGCCGTTTTCAACGCTTGGTCGGAAAACCGCAGGCTCAACACACCGATAACGTCGCCCTGATGTCTTTCAGTATGACAGGAAACACAGTTCTTTTGCGCCAGCAACGGCTTGTAAATTTCAAACGCGCCGGCGGCTTCGCGCTTAATCAGGGACGCGTCGCCGAGCAATTGCCGTTTCAACTCCGCCGGCAGTTCGCCATGCAGCCGCGCCGGCACGGTGGTGTAGGCGACATGGCCTTTGAAATCCGTGAGCGACGCCTCTTGCAGACCCGGCAGGCTGGCTTGTTCGTGAATGACCTTTTCAAACAAATCCATATCGCCGGTGGCCATGATTTCTTCGAGCGATGAAGACATGGCTTGTTGCACACAACTCACCCATTGCCAGTGCCGCTCCAATTCCCCGGCCTTGCTCGTCCGCGAAAATTTGTCCACTGACGACAGGGAGAAATGCCGCTGCACCAGGCACGAACCGAGATAAACCGCCAGCAACCCCGTCAGCAGCACCGCCAATAGCTTGGTTTGTAATCTCATAAATGATCAAGTTGCTTTCGGTTCGCCGACTTGTCCGAGGCCGTGGCTGCGGGCTGGAACACCGGCTGGCGTGGTCACGGAAACCAAAGCCTCAAAGTAAGAAGCGAGGCTTGGTCCAGCGGCTCGGCTCGGCGTAAAATCCGGTTCGGTTGAGCGGGTCCAGAGGCGGTTCAGTTTTGAGCGGAAATAATGCGGCAATGGAAATTGAGATGCCGTCGAGGAATTCAGCCCCGCCGCCACCCGCGATATTCTGACCGGCCACGACTGTGCGTGCCGCAGATTTGCGCCTTGCCCATAACTCATAGACTAGGTATCGGCGGCGGCTGACAAAACTGAAAAGAAAAACAGTCCTGCCGGTGCTGGCTGGAATCAGACGAATTCACCGCTCGTTTTCGGCTCGTCCAAAGTAAAGTCCGTCAGAAAGGCAGCCGCTTGTCCGTGGCAAAACCCTTGGGAAACGCTGATTTATTGGCAATCGTCTTGCGATTTGAAACTGTCGGTGAAGTCGCATTTCTTGAATTTGCTGGTCTGGCCCATCGCGAATTTTTTGATGCGGCGGGTGTGCGCGCGGAAAGCCCGGTTTAAAAAACAAACAGCCGGGATTTTTCAATCCCGGCTGCGTGGAGAAAACTGATTTACTTCTCGGCGTTGGTGATGAGGAAGTTTTTGAACTGCCACGGGTCTTTCAAATCCACATTCGGCTTATTGTAGCCTTTGAACGGATTGACAACGTGCTTCAGCGGCGTCCAGTCCGACGGCTTGGAAATCCATTTGCCGAGATACGGCATGGAGATTTTCAAGATGTATTCGTGCGGCAGTTCGTCCGGCACGCAAATGCCCTTGGCCGGATTTTCAATCATCCACATCGTCGCGGCGACGACGGAAATGGCCACCTGCATGGTGGTCGCATTCTGGTGCGGCACGAGCCGGCGCGATTCTTCGATGCTCAGGTCGCTGCCGATCCACCAGGAATTGTAGCCGTGGCCCATCAGCAGCGCGCCGAGAATGTCCGAGCCGCTCGCGACCTCGTCGTTCAGGATGCGCGCCTTGGGCTGGAGCTGGTAATTATAGCCGCGCAGTTCGTTGAGCGACGCGATGGCGACATCCGCCGGGCAATAAGCATAGTGAACCGTCGGACGATAAACCGCCTTGCCGTTTTTCCAAACGGTGAGCTTGTCGGAAATGGTGAACGCCTCGCCGTGGCGGACGACCATGCCGTTGATGCAATAATCCGGCACCCAAGTCTTGACCCAGGTGTTGATGCCCATTTGCGCGAGGCAGATTTGATTGCGCGGGCCTTCTTTGTGTTCGCAGGCATTCGGCGGCAAGGTCTTTTCGTGCGTGCCCCAGCCCATTTCGGCGGTCGTGGTGCCTTCTTCGCGGAAACCTTCGACGCTCCAGGTGTTGACGAATTCGTCCACCTGCTTCGGCACGTTCGTGATCTGGGTGTCGCGTTCGCTGCAATGAATGACCTTCACGCCGAGCTTCTGCGCGAGGACGTTGAATTTTTGATCGGAAATTAATTGCTGAATTTCTTCCGCCGCTTTGCCGGTGATTTTTTTGTCCTTGATGGAACGCTTGCCAATATCAATCAAGCCCTGCTTGGTGAAATGGGAAATCAAACCGGGATTCGCGCCGTGCTCGATGACCGCGGTCACGCCGGGCGTTGACCACTTGGAAATCATCTTGCGCAAATTCATGTGCCGCCAGTAAAGCGTCATCTTCTGCGGCGCGGCACCGATGGAATGTTCATACGGATCCCACAATTCAACCGATGTGTTGATGTAAAGCACTCCGTGCTCATGGCACCACGCGAGGATTTCAAGCGCGTCAATATTCCACGCGAGGTCAATCAGCACGTCGCCGGCGGAAAGATATTCGCCGAGCAGCGTGCCCATGTTTTCGCGCGTCACGCGCTTGTGCGCGAAGTTGACGCCGCGTTTGAGCCACGGTGCGAGCATCGCCTGGCGATCCTCGAAATCCATGACCGTGATGTTCTTGGCCGGCGTTTTGATGTGCTTGACCAGAATCGGCAAAGCGCATTGCGCGACGGCGCCGTAGCCGACGAACAGGATTTTGTTTTTGAATGGCAACATAAAAATTGAACGCGCCACTGTGTCGCAATTTATTTGCCGTTACAAGGTTTTATTCGGGCAGCAAAGCGCCGGCGCGGCTTTTTGGCGGAAGATTTTCGGCAACCAATCCGCCACACTTACGCGGGGCAAAAAATCCACCGCGAATGGCGGCGTTGACCTACGGCGCGGTGAGCTTGAAGATTTTTCCGTCCTGCATGAGCGCGTAGATCTCGCCGTCGGCATCCTCGGCAAAGCTGCAGATGTTGTCCGGCTGTTGCAGCAGCGTGCCGTGCGCGGTGAGTTTCTGCGCGGCGTAATCGTAGCGCAGCCCCCAGATCGTGCCGAGATTGTAATCGCCGTAAATATAAACGCCGTCGAGCGCCGGCGAAGCTTTGCCGTGATAGACATAGCCGCCGATGACGCAGAGGCCGACGCTGTGGTCGGGGAACATTGATTCCGGCTGCTGATCGGTGCGATGCGGATATTCGATGACCGGCTCAACGTATTTTGCGCCGTCCGGGCCGGGCTTGAAATGATGCGCGCCTTCGCGGACGCTCCAGCCGTAGTTGCCGCCCTTCACGCCGAGGTCCACTTCTTCCCACAAATCCTGGCCCACGTCGCCGATCCACAGCGCACCCGTCAGCCGGTCGAAGCTGAACCGCCAGGGATTGCGCAGGCCGTAGGCGTAAATTTCATGGCGCGCATTCGCGTTGTTCTCCGACACGAACGGATTGTCGCGCGGGATGCCGTAGGCCAGTTCACGCGCCCGGTCGCCGCGGCCGACTGCGGTGCGGGAATTCACATCCAGCCGCAGCATTTTGGCAAGCAAGGTCGCGGTGCTCTGGCCGCTGCCGAACGGGTCGCCGCCGTTGCCGCCGTCGCCGAGGCCGAGATACAGATAGCCGTCCGGTCCGAACGCGAGTTCGCCGCCCTTGTGGTTGCCGAACGGCTGCGGGACTTCGAGCAGGATGCGCTCGGAATTCAAGTCGGCCGCATCGGCGTTGGTGGCGGAGACTTTGAATTCGCTGACCACGCTGCGGATGGGAAAGTTCAGCGGCTGCGGATGCCGGTCGGCGGGATTGCGCTGGTTGTAATAAACATAAAACAAATGGTTCGTCGCAAAGCCGGGATGAAAGGCGAGGCTCAACAGGCCGCATTCATTTTCGCCGCCGGCTTTGGGATCGCGGGCTTCGATGTTGAAAAATTCCCGCGCGTCGCCGCCGTCACCGCTTTTCCCGAAGACCAGGATTTTTCCGGTTTGATAGACGATGAACAGCCGGCCCGAGCCGTCCGGCGCTTCGGACATCCAAACGGGACGCTCGTCGGCGAGCTTGGAAAAAACCGGCTGGAGCGTGATTTTGGGGAGCGCCTGCGCGCTGGCGAGCAACGGCGCGACGCTGGCGCACAGCGCCAACAAAAACGAATTCAATAGCCTCATAGCTGCCTATGAAATGCCGTGCCGGGAAAAGAAAGTAAAGCAAACTATTGCTGTAACGGCGGCGGCGGCGGCCCGGCCGCACTCCGCGCTTTCGTCCGGCGGCATTCTCGGTTAGCTTGGGCATCACGAAACTTTGAAATCGCTCATCCAGACCCGCGACACGCGCTCCGTGCGCGTCTTTCTCATCGGCGTGGAACTCAAATCCCGCACCGCCGCCGATGTCCGCGAATCGCTCGCCGAACTCGAAGAACTCGCCACCACCGCCGGCACGCTGATCATCGGCGAAGGCGTCCAGAAACTCGCCGTGCCCGTGGCCGCCACTTACATCGGCGGCGGCAAGGCGGAAGAGTTTGCCAAGCTGTGCAAGGAGAGCGATGTGGACACCGTTATTTTTGACGACGAACTTTCGCCCGCGCAGACGCGCAATTTGGAGAAAATTTTCGGCTGCAAAATCATGGATCGCACGGCGCTGATCCTGGAAATTTTCGGCCAGCGCGCCCGCACGCGCGAGGGCAAAATGCAGATCGAGCTGGCGCAGCTCAAATATCTGCTGCCGCGCCTCACGCGCTTCTGGTCGCACTTGTCGCGCCAGCGCGGCTCCACCGGCAGCATCGGCGGCGAAGGCGAATCGCAGCTCGAATCCGACCGCCGGAAAATTTCCGAGCGCATCGAAAATATTTCCGGCGAACTCGACAACGTCCGCCGCCAGCGCGAGACGCAGCGCGCCGGCCGCCAGCGCGCGAACTGGCCGCTCGCCTCCATCGTCGGCTACACCAACGCCGGCAAATCCACTTTGCTGAACCAGCTCACCGGCGCGACGGTTTTGGCGGAGGACAAATTATTCGCCACGCTCGACCCGACGACGCGGCGTTTGAAACTGCCGACGAAACAAAATGTTTTGCTGACCGACACCGTGGGCTTTATCAAAAAATTGCCGCACGGTTTGGTCGAGGCGTTCAAGGCCACGCTGGAAGAAGTGGTGCAGGCGGATCTGCTGGTGCATGTCGTGGACATCAGCCACGCGCAGGCCGAGGAGCAGATTGACGCGGTGAACACCGTGCTGATGGAAATCGGCGCGGCGGAAAAGCCGGTGCTGATGGTGTTCAATAAAATTGACCAACTCGCCGGCGGCATCGCGCCGCTGCTGCGCGAAAAATATCCGCACGCCGTTTCCATTTCCGCAAAAACGGGCGAGGGGATTGCGCCGCTGCTGGCGGAGCTGGGCACGCAGCTCCGGCCCATCCGCGAATTTCTGGATTTGCGCGTGCCGCAGGCCGAGGCCGCCGTCATTGCGCGGATTCACGCCGTGGGGCAGGTGGTGGAGAGCCGTTACAGCGGCAAAAACGCGCGGTTCAAAGTCCGCATTCCGCCGCATCTGGCGGAGGAGTTCGCGCCGTTCGTGGTGGAGTAAGCTAAGTGCCGCGCGCTGGCCGGACTGAAGCGGAGCGGAGATGGAAAGAATTTCAGCCTATTAATTTATTAGGCCACATGGTCGTCATAACTCAATAAAATCATCTTGCATCTCTCGTCGTGTGGTCTGCAAGAATCTGCGCGAGAAAGTAGTCACAAGCTGAACTCTCATCCTGAAAAACCCGAAGCCCCGACTTGTAACCTCTCTCACTGTAATAAACTTCCCAGCCACTTGGACACGATGCAATGCAAAACCTCTCGTTCGGCAATCCACCAGCAAACGAATATGCAGACTCCATAACTCGCTCTCTGACCAATGCTGCTTTTAGCTCGGAAATTGTCATGGTGTGCGAATGTGGCCTAACGAAAAAAGCTGAGCCACCGCCGACTCGCGACGTGGACCGCGACAGCGGAACTGACCGCGCCAACGGCGGTTGGCTCCGGCGACTGGTTAGGCCAAAAGGTCATAAGCCTGTCATGGGTGCATTCTTGGCCATCATACTTATCCAGACCAAGGAAATAAACGAACCGGGAATTAAAATAAGCAAGACAGGAACGACAATCATAGTCGCGGTGAGCTTAATCCATACAGAGCGGCATCTCCTGAAAAGCAGTAAACACATGATGAGAGTATAGATAACCATCAGCGGACTAGTCAAAACAGCCACCGTATCTATCCCCTGTAGCAATTTAAAAAGAGGACCCTGGCTCCAGACCCAATTGCAAATGCATAAAGCCGCCAATAAGGGTGGAAAAAAGGCAACCACCCAACTCCAGACGTAATCGTGAATTGCTATTTGCTGTCTGTCGCTGCTACACGGAGAATCGGACATAAATTTGGCCTAACAGATAATCGGCGGCTGACGTTGCAGCCTATCCTCGGCCAGGTTCCGCCGGTCTGGTTTCATGAATTCGAGGTTGCGCCGGTCGCAAACGGTTGTCCAGCACATTTGCTTGCCCCTGACAACGGCTGATTTCTTCTCGGCAAAGGCGGCAACCCGCTGTTTTCGGTGGAATTGCTGGGACGGGCCAACGGGTTTGGG